>CAIYQJ010000245.1 GCA_903928275.1 uncultured Chloroflexota bacterium | reverse complement strand
CGCCACGCCGTGGAGCGTGCCGGCCGGTGGGAGCCCGCTCGGGCGCCACGCGGGACCGGCCGGTCGGGCGCGCGTCAGGACGCCGGGCGCGTCCGGCCCGTGCTGCCCGGCGCCGTCCCCGGACGCCGGGGCGGTCGGTTCTTCGCCTCGTCGCGCCGCCGCTCCCGGAACCGCAGCCGGAGCGGCGTGCCGATGAAGCCGTATGCGTCGCGCAGCCGGTTCTCCAGGTAGCGCTGGTAGCTGAAGTGGACGTCGTCCGCGTCCTTCGCGAAGAAGACGAACGTCGGAGGCGCCACCGCGGCCTGGGTCGCATAGAGGATCTTCGGCCGCCGGTTCCGGACCGTGGGGGGCTGCTGGCGCGCCACGGCGTCGGCCACGAGCCGGTTGAGCTCGCCCGTGGGGATCCGCCGCCGGCGCTCGCCCCAGACGTCGACGGCGAGCTCGAGGACGCGATCCGCGCGCTGCCCGGTGAGAGCCGAGATCGAGACGACGGGCGCGAAGTCGAGGAACGGCGCCTCACGCCGCACCCACTCGATGTAGCGGGCGAACGTCCGGTCGGTCTTGTCCTCGACGAGGTCCCACTTGTTCACGGCGAGGACGAGGCCCTTCCCCTCCTCCACCACATACCCGGCGATGTGCGCGTCCTGGGCCGTGAGCCCTTCCACGGCATCGATGAGGAGGATCGCGACGTCCGCGCGACCGAGCGCCCGAAGCGACCGGATGGCGGAGTACTTCTCGGCGGCGGCCGCTGACGCGACCTTCCCGCGCTTCCGGATGCCGGCGGTGTCGATGAGGACGACCTCGCCGTGCCCGTACGCGAGCCGCGTGTCGATTGCGTCGCGCGTCGTCCCGGGGACCTCGCTCACGATCATCCGCTCCTCGCCGAGCAGCCGGTTCAGCAGGCTCGACTTCCCGACGTTCGGCCGGCCGAGCAGGGCGATCCTCACGGGGCCCGGGAGCTCCTCGGCCTCGAAGTCATCGCCCTCGCCGGGCTCCGCGAACCCGTCCGCGACGTCGCGCGCCCGGCGCTCGTCCGCGACGTCGCGCGCCTTGCGTGCGACCTCATCGGCCGACTCCGGCGGCAGCGCGTCCACGATGACGTCGAGCAGGTCCGCGACGCCGCGCCCGTGCAATGCGCTGGTCGCGAGCATCGAAGCCCACCCGAGCGCGAAGAACTCGGCCGCGTCGAGCTCGCGCCGGTCGCTGTCTGCCTTGTTCGCGACGACGATGACGGGCGCGTTCGACCGGCGGAGCACGTCAGCCGCGTCCGTGTCCGAAGGCGTGAGCCCGGCGACCGCATCGACGACGAACACGATGACGTCCGCTTCGGCGATCGCCATCCGTGCCTGCACCTGGACGAGCGCCTCGATGGGATCGCCCGGGTCGACCTCGAGGCCACCGGTGTCGACGATGACGAATCGCCGGTCGTTCCACTCGGCGTCGCCGTACAGCCGGTCGCGCGTCGTGCGGGCGCGGTCCTCCACGATCGCGGTCCGCTCGCCGAGGATGCGATTGAACAGCGTGCTCTTCCCGACGTTCGGGCGCCCGACGATAGCGACGACCGGCAGGTCGGCCATGGTCAGTGGGCCGCCGGGCGGGTGACGGGCCCCCGCGCGGTCACGGGCGCCGGGGGTTCGGATGCGCGCGGCGACGCAGCGGCGACGGCGCGAACGCGCGGGAGCGAGGTGGTGCGCCCGGCCGGCGTGGCGGCGGACTCCAGCGCGCCGTGCGCGATCTCCGCTTCGCGCCCGGCGACAGCGGGCACGCCCGCGACCTCGAGCACGCGACGCGCGACGGTCTCGAGGTCCTCGATCGGGGTGGACGTGCCGCCGGTGATCCCGACGATGCGGCGGCCCGCGAAGAGGGCAGGGTCGGTGATGTCGGCGACGCCCTCGATCTGCACGACCGGGGTGCCCACGATCTCGCAGAGCCGCGTGAGCTCCTTCGTGTTCGCGGAGTGCCGCCCGCCGACGACGACCATGGCGTCGACGGACCGCGCGACGTCCACGGTGTCCTCCTGCCGCCGGATCGTCACGGGACACACGGTGTTCACGATCTTCAGCTCGTGCGCGCGACCGACCATGTGCGCGGCGAGCCGCTCGAACTTCCAGGGAGGCTGGGTGGACTGGGTGATGAGCGCCATCCGCTTCTTCCGGGGGATCCTGTCCCAGTCCTCCTCCTCGTCGACGACGATGGCGTCGGGCGCGAACCCGAGGAGCCCCACGACCTCCGGGTGTCGGGGCGTGCCAAGGATGACGATCGTGTACCCCTCGTCGACGAGGCGCTGGAGCTGTCGCTGCTCCGCGACGACCCACGAGCACGTGCCGTCGATGACCTCGAGGCCCCGCTCCGCCGCGCTCTCCATCACGTCCGGACGGACGCCGTGGGCGCGGATGACGACGGCGGTCCCTTCGCGGACATCCTCGAGGCTGTCGACCGTGCGGACGCCCTGCGCCAGCAGGTCCGCGACGACGCCCTCGTTGTGGACGACCTGGCCGAGGGTGTGCGTCAGCCTGCCGGCAGCCGCCGACTCCTTCGCCATGTCGATGGCCTCGCGCACGCCATAGCAGAACCCGGTGCGCCGGGCGATCCTCACGTCCTCGACGGTACCCATCGTCCGCCTATCATGCCATGCGGTCCGCTCAGGCCCGGTCGGGACCCCCGTACGGGCCGCGGTAGGCGGGCGGCAGGAGAGCCGCGATCCGCTCCATGAGCCTCGCTGTCACCTGGTCGAGGGCCTCGCGCTTCCCGTCGACCGTCTGCCGCTCCAGCGTGAACGGCTCGCCGACGCGGAGGTGGACGGTCCCCCCGAACCCCCAGATCGCGCGGTCTCGCGGCCAGAACCTCTCCGTGCCCCAGACTCCCACCGGCAGGATCGGGGAGCCGCTCCGGATGGCGAGCAGCGTGACGCCGTCCTTCGCGGGCTGGAGCGCCCCGGTCCTGCTCCGTGTCCCTTCGGGGAACGTCCCGAGCACGCGTCCCTCGTCGAGCACGCGCTTCGCGAGGCGGAACGCCTCGGTGTCCGGCGCGTCGCGGCGGATGCCGAAGCAGCCGTTCGCGCGGAGGAACGTGCCGACCGCGGGCCAGTCGAGCGCCTCCTGCTTCGCCATCCAGTGGACGGCGCGGCCGAGCGCGGGCGTCAGCCACGACGCGATGAGCGCCGGGTCCGCGTTGCTCAGGTGGTTGCTCGCGATGATGAGCGGACCGTCGGCCGGAAGGCCGTCGAGCGGGCCGACGTCCAGCCGCGTGAAGCAGCGCATGAGGGTCCGGCCAACGAGCAGCGAGGCCTGCATGGCGGGAGTCACCGTGCGCGACCCGAGGTCCGGAAGCTCGCGCGGCTCCCGCGGCTCGCCCGCCCCGGCGGAGCCCGGCGGCCTCCCGTTCATCGGGGCGTCCCCGACGTGGCGCCGGCACGCGTGCGGACCAGGTCCACCACGCGATCCACCACCGCCCCGAATGCCATCCCGTCCGTGTGGAGGGTGATCGCGTCGGACGCGGGTCGCAGCGGCGCGACCGCACGCCCGGCGTCGGCGGCGTCGCGACGCTCGAGGTCCGCGCGGATCTCGGCGGCCTGGGGCCCGTCCACGTCGAGCCCGCGTTCCAGGGCTCGCCGCCGGGCCCGCTCGGAGACCGACGCGTCGAGGTAGACCTTCACCTCCGCGTCGGGGAGGACCACCGTCCCGATGTCGCGGCCGACGAGGACGATCTCACCCGCCGCGGCAAGGTGCCGCTGCACGCCGACCAGGGCGTCACGGACCTCCGGCTGGCGTGCCGCCTCGGATACGCTACGGTCCACGGTGGCGCCGTGGACCCAGCGCGTGATGTCGCGACCCGCGACCCGGACGCGCGAGAGGCGGCCCTCATCGTCGGCGGCGAGCCCCACCTCCGGCACGAGCGCCGCGACCGCGGGGCCATCGTCGAGGCGGACGCCGCGCCGGAGCGCGAGCCAGGTGACCGCGCGGTACAGGAGCCCGGTGTCGACGTACCGGTAGCCGAGCTCCGCCGCGGCCGTCATCCCCACGCTGCTCTTGCCGCTCGAGCCCGGCCCGTCGATCGCGACCCGCAGCGCGCGCTGGGTCATCGTCATCCTCCCGGCCCTGGCGGCCGCAGCTTCGTCCGACCGCGAGCGTACCCCTCCGTCGGCGGCCGCGGCGGCCGGGGCGCCTCCGTCGGCGTCCGCGGCGGCCGGGGCGCCTGTGCCGGCGTGCCGAGCGCCGCGAGCCGTGAGACCTCGGCGCGCGTAAGCGTCCGACAGCCGCCCGCGGGGAGGTCGTCGAGCCGGAGCGTGCCGAAGCGAACCCGCGCAAGGCGCCGCACGGGCGCGCCCACGGCGCCGAACATCCGCCGGACCTGGCGCTTCCAGCCCTGGGCGAGCGTGACGCGATACCAGGTGAGCCCCTCGTCCGCGCGTCCCGGCTCGAGGACGGACCGCAGCATGCGCGTCTCGGTGCCGGTCGCCGGCCGTACCGCGATGGCGCGGGCGGGGCCCTCCTCGAGGACGACGCCCTCGCGCAGGGCGGCGAGCGCCGCCGACGGCAGCGGATGGTCGATCGCCGCGGCGTACTCGCGCTCGATCTCATGGCGCGGGTGCAGGATCCGCTGCGCCCACGCGCCATCGTTCGTGAGGATGAGGAGGCCCTCGGAGTCGGCGTCCAGCCTCCCGACGGGGTACAGGCGCGCGTCGCCCGCGAGCGACCGCGGCACCAGGTCGACGACGGTCCGCGTGGCGTGGGGGTCGCTGACGGTGGACGTGACGCCGGCGGGCTTGTTCAGGACGAGGTACCGGAATGCCGCCGGCGCCCCGATGCGTCGCCCGTCGACCGCCACGGCGGCGACGGCCGGGTCCGCGCGGTCGCCGAGCTGTGCGATCCGACCATCCACGGTGACGCGGCCGGCGGCGATGAGCTCCTCCGCGCCGCGGCGCGACGCCACGCCGGCGGCGGCAAGGATCTTCTGGAGCCGTTCCTCGACCATCGACGCGTCTCCCGGCTCAGCCGGGCGCGGTCGGCGCAGGGCCGGCCGCGTCGGCGAGGTCTGCCAGGGGGCCGGCCGTGTCGGCTTCGAGCGGTGGGAGGTCGTCGAGCGTCGAGAGACCGAAGCGCGCGAGGAAGTCGATGCCGGTGCCGTAGAGGATGGGGCGTCCCGGGGCGTCCGCGCGCCCGAGGTCCACCACGAGCCGCCGGTGCGCGAGCGACCGCAGCGCGTAGTCCGAGTCCACGCCCCGGATGCGCTCCACCACGGCCTTCGTGACCGGTTGCCGGTACGCGACGATCGCGAGCGTCTCGAGCGCGGAGGGCGACAGGCGGCCGGGCTCGGCACCGACGTACCGGGCGATGACCGGGCCGGCGTCGGGTGCGGTCGCGAGGGCTACGTGATCGCCCGCGGCGATGACACGGATGCCGCGCGATGCGAGCGACACCTCGAGATCGCCCACGAGCGCATCCACCGCCGCGCGGTCGCACGCCATGAGCCTGGCGATGTCGGCCCGGTCGAGCGGACGGTCGGCGACGAACAGGAGGGCCTCGAGGATGGCCTCGGTCGCGGCCGGGACCGGGCTCTCGTCGGCCGCGTCTACCGGACTCTCGTCGGCCGCGTCCACCGGGCTCTCGTCGGCCGTGTCCACCGGGTCCTCCCCCACTCCGTCGTCCCCCGCCCCGGGCATCATGCCCCGGACTCCGGGCGCCTGCGCACGACGATCGGTCCCCACGGCTCGGCCTGCTCGGCCGTCGCCTCGCGCCTCTTCACGAGCTCCAGGAGCGCGAGGAACGTCACCGCGACGACGACACGTTCGCGGACGCCGGCGAGCAGGTCCTGGAGGACGATCACAGGGGCCGCGCGCAACGCCGCGCGGATCGCCGCGGCGCGCTCGGCGAGCGTCACTGTGCGAGCGACGACCGAGGCGGGCTGTGGGGGCGCCGGGGCCACGCGGAGAAGGTTCTCTAGCGCGGCCACGAGGAGCGCCGGGTCGAGCGGCGCCGTGGGCTCCGGGACGGCTCCAGCCGAGGCCGCGGCGGCCGCGGCCCCGGGCTCCCGTGCGAACATGCGGAAGCCCTCGCTCACCCGACTCTCGAGGCCCCGCGCCGCATCGCGGTAGGCGCGGAACACGAGCAGGCGCCGGCGGAGGTCCTCCTCGGGGTCGGTCTCGTCCTCCGTGGCCGTCGGCGCCGGCGGCCGTGGCAGCAGCGCGCGGCTCTTGATGACGATGAGCTGCCCGGCGACGGCCACGAAGCCGGCGATGTTCGCCATCCGGTCGCCCTCGAGCGTGGCCACCGCGTCGAGATATGCCCCCGCCAGGGCGCCGAGCGGGACGGTGAGCACGTCGAGCCGCCGGGCCTCGATCAGCGAGAGCAGGAGGCCGAGCGGGCCGTCGAACTCGGCGACCCGGACCACCGTCACCCCGTCGGCCCGTCGCTCCGTCGCGAACCCGACGAACGGGACGTGCGGGGACAGCTCCGCCAGGGACGCGGCGGCCGAGACGAACGTGGGTCGAGGGAGCGCGCGCGGGGGCACGGTCAGGCGGCCTCGTCCGCGACGCGCAGGAGCTCACCGAGGATGGGATCGACCGGGTGGGCCTGGTTGCGTGCCAGCTCTGCGGCCCGAGGTGAGGCGCCGGCCGCGAGCAGGAGATCCGCGGACACGTCCGCGTGGACGCGGATGCGATCCAGTCCCGCCCGGAAGCCGGGGATGGCGGCAGCGGCCGCGTGGACCCAGCCCCCGTATCGCTCTCCGAGCGACCATGCGACCCGATGGTGCAGTCCCACGGATGGTCCCTTTCCGCAGTCGTGGAGGAGTCCCGCGACCAGCAGGTCGGGGTCGTGCGCCCCGAGCACCCGCAGGCGGGCCACCACGTCGAGGCCGTGCCGCCGGTCCGCGGCCGGCATCGCGTCGAAGAGCGCCAGCTCCCCGGGCGTCAGCCACGTGGCCACGTCCGCGCGCTCGGCCGGGCTGACGCGGGCGACGACGTGCGCTCGCGCCTGCCGGACCTTAGATCCCCACCAGGAGATTGAAGATCGCATCGATCAGTGGCGTGACGACGATGCCGATGAGCGACTGGCCCCCGACGATCGGGAGGATCGCGACGAGGAGGATGACGAACCCGTACTGGTCGAGCACCGGCCGGATCCGGTACGCGGTGCGCGGGTCGAGCAGGCCGTAGAGGATCTTCGATCCGTCGAGCGGCGGGATCGGGAGGAAGTTGAAGATCGCGAGGATGATGTTGACCTGGATGAAGAGTCCGAGGACCTGGAGGACCACGCTCGGGACGTCCATCCGCGTCGCGATGATGAAGCGCACGGGGATGGCGGCCGCGATCGCCATCACGGCGTTCGATGCGGGCCCGGCCAGGGCCACGATCGCCTCGCCGCGATGGCCGCCCCGCAGGTTCAGCGGGTTGACGGGCGTCGGCTTCGCCCAGCCGAAGACGAACGAGCTGCCGAGGAGCATGAGCACCGCGAGCGCGCCGCCCCCGATCGGGTCGAAGTGGACGATCGGGTTGAGGGTGAGGCGGCCGTACAGCTTCGCGGTCGCGTCCCCGAGGCGGTAGGCGACGAGCGCGTGGAAGAACTCGTGGATGGGGAACGCGACGAGCAGGAAGACCGCGATCGTGATGATCGTCGCCGGCGTGATGTTCAGACCGAGATTGGACACGCAGGACCGCTCCGGACGGACAAGGGACCCGCGTATCGTAGCGTGGCGCCGCGCGGGCGGGGCTCGAGGGTCGCCCGGCCTCCCGGCCGGACGGCATCGGGTATCAGATGCGCCCCAGGAGCTCCGTCTTCTTCGCCTCGTAGTCCTCGGCTGTGATCACCCCCTTGTCGCGGAGGTCCGCGAGCTTGGCGAGCGTCTCCGTCACGTCCTCCGTGGGCCCGGCGGCGGGTGCCATGGGGGCGGGGGCAGACGCGACGGCGGGCCCGGCGGCGGGTGTTCCGTACGCCACGCCGGCCTCCGCGGTCGGGGCCTTCGACCCGAACGTCGACTGGGTCACGACGGGCTCGGAGCGCAGCGGCGCATCGGCGAAGCGCCCGCTCGCCACGCCCATCTCGAGCTCGTGCTTGGCGTCCATGATGTCCTTCTTGAACTCGACCGGCGTCGTGAGGAACCGCATCTTCTGGATGCCGCTCGCCGACGCCGTCATGACATCGAGGGTGCCGTAGCCGAACATCCGGGCGAGGAAGCCCTGGTCGAGGACCGCGTCGTTGATCTTCTCGAGCGACGTGTCCCCGGCATGGCGGTTGACGAACCCCTGCGTCTGGATGATCCGGCGCGTCGTGACCACGTCGCGGTCGTTCTCCCAGCGGAAGTACCCGAGGGTGAGATGGCCGATCCCGGCGATGAGCACGACGATCCCGCCGATCAGGAGGATCGTGTGGACGGTCCCGAAGAAGCCGTCGCCGCCGACCCATCCGCTGGCGGTCATGACCGCGAGTCCGACGAGGATGAGCACGACGCCGAGCCCCCAGCGCGCCACGAGCCCCAGCCAGTGCTGCCGCTGGTTCCGGATGATCCGCTCGCCGCTCGCAAGGAGCGTCTCCGCGTAGCGTTCGTCGAATGTGAGCTGCATCGTCGTAGACCCTCTCTCCATCGGCCGCGTCGACCGTTCGCGGCGTCCCGCGTCATGCGCGCGGGTGGGCCCGCGCATACACCTCGCGCTTTCGCTCGCCCGTCACGTGCGTGTAGAGCTGCGTCGTGCTGATGCTCGCATGCCCGAGCAACTCCTGTACGACGCGCAGGTCGGCCCCTCCCTCGAGCAGGTGCGTCGCGAAGGAATGCCGGAGCGTGTGCGGGCTCACCCGCTCGGTGAGACCGGCCCGTGCCGCCACCGAGGCGATGGACTCCCACGCCCGCTGCCGGCCGAGCCGGCGCCCGCGCTCCCCGATGAAGACCGGCCCGCCGCGTGCCGGCGTGCCACGGCCGCGCTCGACGAGTGCGGGTCGCTCGTCCGATCCGTACCGCGTCAGCCACGCGACTGCCTCGTCACCGATGGGCACCAGCCGCTCGCGGTCGCCCTTTCCCACCACCCGGACGAAGCCGCCGTCGAGAGAGACATCATCCATGTCGAGGCCGAGAGCCTCGCTGATGCGGGCACCCGAGGCGTAGAGGAGCTCGAGGAGCGCGCGGTCACGCAGCCCGCGGGGCCGGTCGAGGTCGACGGACGCGAGCAGGCGGTCGACCTCGTCGACGCTGAGGGTGTCCGGCAGGAGGCGTGACTGGCGCGGCAGGTCGAGCCGCGTCGCGATGTCGACCCGGCACAGTTCCTCCGCGAACGCGAACCGGTAGAACGTCCGGAGCGTCGCCGTGCGCCGCCGCAGGCTCGTGGGCCGCAGCGCGCGCCCGCGCTCCCCGCCGCTCGCGGCCGCGGCGAGGTGCGTGAGGGCCGCGTCCGGCCCGCGGTCCCAGGAGGCGATCCGCGGCTCGCGCCGGAACGCGCGCAGGTCCGACGCATACGCGCGGCTCGTGGCCGGCGAGAGGCCCCGCTCCACCCGCACGTACGCGAGGAATGCCTCGACCGCTGCGTCGAAGCGCGCTGGGCCGTCGCCGCTGCGCCGTGCCGTGCCCGCAAGGAGCGCGGACGGCGTCACCCCGCGGAGTCGCGCCACGCGGCCGCCCGGTCCAGCATCTCGCGGGCGCTCGCCGCGGCCGCGGGGCCGCCGCCCGGCCCGCCGACCATGAGAGAGAGCTCCGCCACCCGCTCCTCGCCAGCGAGGAGCAGGAGGTCCGTCACGGTGCGTCCGTCGCGCTCGACCTTCGCGATGCGCACGTGCGCGTCCGCGTACGCGGCGATCACCGGCAGGTGCGTCACGCAGAGCACCGATCGGCCACGCCCGAGCGTCCAGAGAGCCTGTGCGACCGGCTCCGCGCTCCGCCCGCCGATGCCGGCGTCGATCTCGTCGAAGACGAGCGTGGGCGTGACGTCCGCCTCCGCGAGCACGCGCTCGAGCGCCAGCGCGACGCGCGAGAGCTCCCCGCCCGACGCGATCCGCGCGAGCGGCCGGGACGGCTCGCCGGGGTTCGGAGCGATGACGTAGGCCACGTCGTCGACGCCGGACCCGTCGAACCCGCACGGGGCGCCGTAGATCTCGACGACCGGGCCGCCTGGCGCCGGCGCGCGGCGGGTGACCTCGACCCCGAACCGGGCCCGCGGCATCCCGACGGCGCGGAGGACCGCTTCCACCTCCGGGGCGAGGCGCGACGCCGCCGACGCGCGCGCCCGGCTGAGCTCGGCGGCCGCCCCGGCGACGTCCGCGAGGAGCCGTCCCGCCTCGGCCGTCCGTTTCGCCCGCTCGGCCTCCACGCCACCAAGACGGGCGGCCTCGTCGGCGGCCTGCGCCCGGTAGGCGAGCACCGCCGCCTCGTCCTCGCCGTAGCGTCGCTCGAGCGCGTAGATCGCCGAGACCCGCTCATCGAGGCGCGCGATCTCCGCGGGGTCGTGGTCGATCGCTTCCGCGACGCGCCGCGCCTCCTCCGCCACGTCGGCGACGTCGGCCTCGATGCCCGCGAGCCGGTCCGCGATCGCGGCATAGCGTTCGTCGAGTCGCGCCAGCTCCCGTGCGATGCGCTCGGCCTCCGCGGCGATGTCCCTCGCGGCCGGGGCCTCGCCCGCGTCCGACCCGACGAGTGCCGTGACGATCACCTCGCTGCCATGCGCGATCGACTCCCCGTGGCGTGCGGCCGTCAGCCGCGCCCCGACCTCCGCCGCCTCCCCGACGCGGATCCGGGCAGCGTCGATCTCGGCGATCTCGTGCTCGTACACCGCGAGCCGGCGGGCCGTCTCGCGCGGATCGTCGCCGAGTGCCGCGCGCGCGCTCTCGTTGGCGCGCCAGGCCGCCGCGGCGGCCGTCATCCGCCCCACGAGGCCCGTGGCGCCCGCGAAGGCGTCGAGCAGCTCCCGCTGCCTCCTGCCGTCGAGGAGGCGCTGCTGCTCGTGCTGGCCGTGGATCTCGACGAGGGACGACGTCGCCTCGGCGAGTCGTGCGGCGGTCACCGGCTCGTCGTCGAGACGGGCGGTCGAACGCCCGGACACGGCCACATCGCGGACCACGATGAGCGGTTCGGGCATGCGATCGAACAGCGCCTCCACCCTTGCCGACGCGGCCCCGTGGCGGACGAGGCCGGGGTCCGCGCGGGCGCCGAGCGCGAGCCCGAGGGCATCGATGAGCAGGCTCTTGCCCGCCCCGGTCTCGCCCGTGATGACGGTGAAGCCCGCATCCACGTCCAGGCGGACGCGCTCGAGCAGCGCGAGGTCCGCGACCCCGAGCGAGACGAGTCGGCCGGGGCTCCCGGTCACGACGGGAGGAGCTCGACCTTGCGGCGGACCAGGTCCCAGAAGGGCATGGCACCGTCCGGCACGACGAACCGGATCGAGCGCTCGAGGGCCGCCACGCTGACGACGTCGCCGGAGACGACGGACCGGTCCTCCCGGCCATCGATGCTCACGAGCGCCTCGTGTGCCTGCAGGACCTCGATGCGCACGACCCGGCGCGGGCTGACGACGACCGACCGGATGGCGGAGAGGTACCCGGCGATCGGCGTCACGATGAGGTTCCGGCTCGACGGGTCGACGACGGGTCCGCCGGCCGAGAACGAGTAGCCGGTGGAGCCGGTGGGGCTCGACACGACGAGGCCGTCTGCGATGAAGGTCGCGAGGTGCGACCGCCCGATCGAGACCTGCAGCCGCACGACGCGGGCGAGGGCGCCCCGGGCGACGACCACGTCGTTGAGGGCCATGAAGCGCCAGGACTCGGCCCGCCGGCCGCCGGGGTGGATGGCGCCGCGCAGGGCCATCCGCGCCTCGACGCGGAACTCCCCGCGGACCACGCGCTCGAGCACGGCCTCGACCTCGTCCGCCTCGACCTGCGACAGGAAGCCGACCTTGCCGAGGTTGACGCCGAGGATGGGGACGCTGACGATCGCGACCGCCTGCGCCGCGAGCAGGAGCGTCCCGTCGCCGCCGAGGACGACGAGGAGGTCCGTGTCCTCGAGAGCGGCGACGAGATCGGCCGTGGCACCGGCGGGCGCCGCCCAATGGGCGAAGCCGCGGACGTCGCACCAGCCGGAGACCCGCTCGCGCAGCTCGAGGGCCGCCTCGCTCGTCGGATTGTAGGCGAAGCCGATCCGGCGGATCGCAGGGCGCTCGCTCACGTGGCGGTGACCTCCGCGATCCGCTCGTCCAGGCCCGCGGCCAGCGCCGGGGCGGGCGTGCCCGCATCGGCGGGCGCCCCGATCCGTCCCGCCTGGTCCTCGAGTCGCCAGCCGGCCGGCACGTCGATGCGCAGGAAGAACTCGCGGTTCCCGGCGGGCCCGAGGAGCGGCGAGGCGACGACCGCAGCCGGTTGGAGCCCGACGCGCGCCGCGTGCAGGGCGACCGTGGTCACGGTCTCGCGATGGATGGCCGGGTCGCGCACGACGCCGTCGCCGACCCGCCCGCGACCCGCTTCGAACTGCGGCTTCACGAGCGCCACGATCGACCCGCCGGCGTCCGCGAGGCACGCGGCGACGGGCCCGATCACGAGCCGGAGCGAGATGAACGACACGTCGATCGTCGCGAGGGTCGCGGGCTCGCCGATCGACGCCGGGTCGAGGGCGCGCGCGTTCGTGCGGTCGTGCACGATCACGCGCGGGTCGCGGGCGAGCCGGTCGGCGAGCTGGCCTCGACCCACGTCCACCGCGTGGACGCGCACCGCGCCGCGGCGGAGCAGGACGTCCGTGAAGCCGCCGGTGGACGCGCCGACGTCCAGGCAGGTGCGGCCGGACGGGTCGATGCCGAGCGGTCCGAGTGCCCCGACGAGCTTGTCGCCGCCGCGCGAGGCATGGTCGGGGCCGGCCGCGACGCGGATCGGCACCGCGTCGGCGACGAGATCGCCGGGCTTGAGATCACGCCGCGCGCCGTCTCCCTCGCCGACGCGGACGCGCCCGGCGAGGACGAGCGCCTGGGCACGCGCCCGCGACTCCACGAGCCCGCGGTCCACGAGGAGCTGGTCCAGGCGCCGGCGTCTCGATCGTTCCACGGCCGTATCGTGGCACAGCACGGCCAGCGGGTGATCATCCGCGACGTCGGGCGACCGGCGGCGGCCGCGAAGGTCGCTACGCGCCGGCCTCGTCCGCCGTGACGGACCCCCGCGCCAGCCGGAGCATCGCGAGCGTCTCTCGGACCTGCTCCGCGAGGCCCCGGGGGTCCAGCCGCAGGACTCGCCGCAGGTCCGAGACGGAGCCGTGCTCGACGAACCGGTCGGCGGGCAGGCCCACGATCCGCACGCTGACGTCGCGGAAGGCGGCGTCGACGAACCGCGCCTCCTCGAACGCCTCGAGCACGGCCGATCCGAAGCCGCCCGCGACCACGCTCTCCTCGAAGGTGACGACGAGCTGCCTGCCACGCGCCTGGTCGAGGATGAGCTGCCGATCGAGCGGCTTCGCGAACCGCGCGTTGATGACGCCGATCGACCAGCCCTCGGCCTCGAGGAGGTCGGCCGCCTCCATCGCGCGCATGACGATGGGTCCGAACCCCACGAAGAGGATGTCGCGGCCTTCGCGGAGGACCTCGCCGCGCCCGATCGGGAGCGGGACGGGCTCGCGCTCCGGCACGCCGAAGCCCGGATCACGCGGGTAGTGGAGCGCGAACGGGTGGTCCTGTGCGAGCGCCGTCCGCAGCAGCGCCCGCAGCTCCTGCTCATCCCGCGGGCTCGCGATGACGAGGTTCGGCAGCTGGCGCTGCACGGGCAGCGTGAACATGCCCTGGTGGCTCGTCCCGTCTTCGCCGACGAGGCCCGCACGATCGACCGCGAGGACGACGGGCTGGTCGTTCTGGCAGACGTCGTGGACCGTCTGGTCGAACGCGCGCTGGAGGAAGGTGGAGTAGATCGCCACCACGGGGCGCAGCCCGCCCATCGCGAGGCCGGTCGCGAGGGTGACCGCGTGCTGCTCCGCGATCCCGACGTCGATGAAGCGCTCGGGGAACTCCGCCTGGAGGCGGTTCATCCCGGTCCCGGTGGGCATGCCGGCCGTGATCCCCACGATGCGTCGGTCTGCGCGTGCCAGCTCGACGAGCTCCGAGGCGAAGAAGTGCGTGTAGTTCGCCGTCGGCGCGGCAGCTTGCGGCTCTCCCACCGCGGCGCCTGCGCCGGTCGGCTCCCCGGTGCCGTCGGCCGCGTCCGCGGGCTCCGGCCGCGACCGCACGCCGGACCTGGCCAGGCCGCGCGGATCGACGATCGGGGGCAGCGCCGCACCGTGGAACGCGACCTGGTCGCGCTCGGCCGGATGGTAGCCGCGGCCCTTCTGCGTGCGGACATGGACGAGGACCGGCCCTCCGAGCGCGAAAGCCGCACGGAAGGTCTGCTCCAGCGTGGGGATGTCGTGCCCGGGCACCAGGCCGATGTACGTGATCCCGAGGTCCTCGAAGAGCTGCCCCGGCTGCGCGAAGTTCACGACCGACTGCCGGAGCCGCTGCGTGAGCTCGAGGGCGAGGCCGCCCATGACCGGGATGGACCCGGTGGACCGGTCCCACAGGCTGCGGCTGCGCTGCCACGTGCTCGACAGCTTCACCTGCGAGAGATATCGCGACATGGCCCCCACGGTCGGGCTGATCGACATCTCGTTGTCGTTGAGCACGAGGAGCATGTCGGTCTGCCGATGACCGATGTCGTTGAGCGCCTCGAGCGAGAGCCCGCTCATGAGCGCCGCGTCGCCGACGACCACCGCGATGCGCTCGAGCGAGTGACGGATGTCGCGTGCTGCCGCGAGGCCCACGCCGATCGAGAGCCCCGTCCCGGCGTGCCCGCCGTCGAACACGTCGTGCTCCGACTCCGACCGGCGCGGGAACCCGCCCACGCCGCCGAGCTGCCGGAGTGTCCCGAAGGTATCGAACCGCCCCGTGAGGAGCTTGTGCGGGTAAGCCTGGTGGCCGGTGTCCCAGACGATCCGGTCGCGAGGCGACTCGAGCAGCCGGTGCAGGGCGATCGTCAGCTCCACGACCCCGAGTGACGACCCGAGATGGCCGCCCGTGGTGGCGACGGTCGTGATGATCGTCTCGCGGATCTCCTGCGCGAGCTGCTCCAGCTGTGCGTCGGTCAGGCCGCGGAGGTCGCCGGGACCATGGAGGTTCGGGAGGATCGCCACGTCAGTCACGCTTCCCTACCCATCCGACCCGTCGTCGTCTGCGATGACCGGCCGGCCGCCGGGGCCGTCCGCGAGGCGGCGGATCCGGAGCTCCGCGTCGCCGAGCAACGTAGCGCAGCGGTCGTGCAGGGCCACCCCTCGCTCGTAGAGCACGATCGTACGCTCGAGCGGAAGGCCCCCGGTCTCGAGCGCCCCCACCGTGCGCTGGAGCTCGGCGAGGGCCTCGTCGAACGAGAGCGCGGCCACCTCGGCCGGCTCGGCGTCCGACACCGCGATCGCCGTCTCCCGCGCGGCATCCACGGTGCCCTCACCCACGTCCGTCGTCACGCCCTGTGCCCTCCTGCGTCTCGTGCGAGGCGAGCCGGTCCGAGACCCGCGTGAGGAATGGTGCCATGGCCGCCCCGACCGCGACGCCGACGACCGCGACGACCGCGACGACGACGAGGAACCCACCGATGATCATGCCGGCTCCCTGCCCGCCACGGCGTCGAACGCGCCGAGGGCCACGCGGACCGCGAGCGGCTCTCCGGGGGCGACGTCCGCCGGGTCGCGGACGATCCGGCCGTCGCGCGACCGCCGGACGATGGCGTAGCCACGCGCCAGCGTCGCGTCCGGGTCCAGCGCGGCGAGCGCTGCGACGGCAGCGTCGAGCGACGCGCGACCGGAGGCGATGCGACGGAGCGCGCTGCCGTGCATCGACTGCCCCGACCGCGCGACGACGGCCCGCCGGCCCGCGACGGCGTCGTGCGCAGCCCCTGCGAGGCGGTCGAGGAGCCCGCCCGCTCGCTCGCGGGCGAAGTCCAGCTGCGCGAGAGGGCCCACCCGGACAAGCGCCCGGCGCTCGCCGGCGAGCGCCGCGGAGGAAGTCGCCATCCGTCCGCGTGCGGCCCTGCGCAGGCCGACGGCGATGACGTCGAGGGCGGCGAGGATCTCGGCGCGGTCCGGCACGACGAGCTCCGCCGCGGCCGAGGGCGTCGGAGCGCGCACGTCGGCAGCGAAGTCCACCAGGGTCACGTCGATCTCGTGGCCCACCCCGCTCACGACCGGCACGAGGCACGCGGCGACGGCGCGCACGACCGACTCGTCGTTGAACGCCCAGAGGTCCTCGAGCGTGCCGCCGCCGCGAGCGAGGAGGACGACCGCCGGGCGGTCGCCGTCGGCGAGCTCCGCGATCGCGCGGAACGCGGCGACGATCGTTGGCGGAGCGGCAGCCCCCTGGACGAGGCACGGCACCAGGACGAGCTCGGCGAGCGGCCAGCGCCGCGCGATGACGTTCCGGATGTCGTGCCAGACCGCGCCCTGCGGGCTCGTCACCACGGCGATCCGCCCCGGCCGGGTCGGCAACGCGCGCTTGCTGCGAGCGTCGAAGAGGCCCTCCGAGGCGAGCTGCGCCTTCAGCGCCTCGAAGCGGAGTGCCAGGTCCCCGAACCCGGACGGCCGGATCGCGTCCACGTACAGCTGCACGCGGCCCTGCTGCTCGTAGACGTCGATGCGTCCATGCGCGACGACGCGGAGCCCGGTTCGCGGCTCGAACGGTGACGCCGCCAGCTCCCGCGCAAAGGCGACGCACTCCAGGACGCCACGTTCATCCTTCAGCGTGAAGTACGCGTGCCCGGCCGCGGACACGGTCACGCGGCCGACCTCGCCCTCCACCCAGACATCACGGAGGTCCGGGTCCGCGCGGATCGCGTCGCGAAGACGCCGCGTGACCTCCCCGACGGTGAGGATCCGCGACTGTCCATCCCACGGGACGCCGGCGGGCGCGGCGTCGATCGCGCGGTCGCCCGTGCCGGAGCCGTCCATCGCGGTGAGCCGTTGCCGGACTGGCGTCAGACGCGCGTGAGGTACTCGCCGGTGCGGGTGTCCACCCGCAGGACGTCCCCGACCTCGATGAACAGCGGGACCTGCACCACGAGGCCGGTCTCGAGGGTCGCGCCCTTGCGGGCACCCGATGCCGTGTCCCCGGCGAAGCCCGGCTCCGTCTCCGTGACCGCGAGCTCCACGTTGATCGGGAGCTCGACGCCGATCGTCTCGCCCTCGTAGCTCACGCGGTCGATCACGAGCGCGTCCTTCAGGTAGTTGACCGCGTCATCGAGCTGCTCGGCGGACAGGATGAACTGGTCGTACGTGTCGGAGTCCATGAAGTGGAACTCGTCGCCGTCGCGGTAGAGGAAGGTGGCGGGACGGCGTTCCATCGACGCGCGCGGCCACCGCTCGCCGGACTGGAAGCTCCTCTCCACGGTGGAGCCCTTCCGCACGTTGCGGAACTTGATCCGCACCTGCGCCGAGCCGCGCCCCATCTTGATGTGGTGGTAGTCGAGGATCTGCCAGAGCTCGCCATCGAGCTCGATGACCACGCCCTTGCGCAGCTCGCTGGTGGAGATCATGAGGAGGGTGCTCCCGCTGCAGGCGGCCGGGGCGGAGGGCGGGGGTGCGCCGGCGCGGCCTGGTGTATCGGGTGCGATTGTAGCCGAGGCGGAGTGCCCGCCCCGTCCGGTGCTTCACCCCGGCCGGTCGAGCACCTCGCGGACCGCGGCGGTGAGCTCGGCGGGGGTGAACGGCTTCTCGACGAGGTTCGTGCCCGCGGGGAGCACGCCGGCACCGGCGACGATGTCGGCCGGGTAGCCGGACATGAGGAGGATCCGCGTCCCCGGGCGGGCCTCCGCCACGCGGCGAGCGATCTCCGTGCCGCCCATCCGCGGCAGGATGAGGTCCGTGAGCAGGAGATGGACCGGGGCGGGATGCGCGGCGAGGAGCGCGAGCGCCTCCACGCCGTCGGCGGCGGTGAGCACCGGATGGCCGGCGGCGACGAGGATCCGCTCGGTGAGCCGGCGGACGCCGGGATCGTCGTCGACGAGGAGGATCGTCTCGCCGCCGGGCTCCGGGGGTGCGACAGGGGCGGCCACCGGTGCGAGGACCGGGACGTCGGTCGTCGGCAGGTAGAGCGTGAAGGTGGAGCCCTGTCCGGGCTCGCTCTCGATGTCGACGGCGCCGCCGCTCTGCTGGGCGATGCGGAGCACGGTGGCCAGCCCGAGCCCGGTCCCGGACCCCTGGGCCTTCGTCGTGAAGAAGGGCTCGAAGATCCGGGCCCGTGTCGCGGCGTCCATCCCGGTCCCGGTGTCGGTGACCGCGAGCGTCACGTAGCGGCCGGGTGCGAGCGAGGTGTGGCGCACGGCGTCCGCGTCGGTGAGGACGACGTCGCGCGTGGCGATCGTGATCGTCCCGCCGGCGGGCATCGCGTCGCGCGCGTTGACGATGAGGTTCATGAGGACCTGGCCCAGGCGGGAGGCGTCCGCCCGCACCGCGCCGAGCGGCTCGCCCGGCTCGAACCGCAGCTCGATCCCCGCGCCGATGACGGACTTCAGCATCTCCCGGATCTCGCCGACGACGACGTTGAGGTCGAGCACCTCGGGTTGGACGACCTGGCGGCGGCTGAAGGCGAGCAGCTGCCGCGTGAGCGCGGCACCCCGGCGCGCCGCCTCCTCGATCTCCGCGATCGACGCCTGCCGCGGGTCGTCCGGGGGCAGCTCCTCGCGCACGATCTCCGCGTTGCCCGCGACGACGACGAGCAGGTTGCTGAAGTCGTGCGCGATCCCGCCGGCGAGATGGCCCACCGTCTCCATCTTCTGGGCCTGGAGGAGGAGCGCCTCCTCGCCGGCCTTCCGCTCGGTGATGTCCCAGTTGGTGCCGATGATGCGGACGGCTCGCCCGGACCCGTCGTGCTGGACGAGCGCGAGGGCGCGGATGTCGCGGACGGTCCCGTCGGGCCAGAGCACGCGGAACTCGGTGTCGAACTCCTTCTCGCCGCGCAGCGCCGCCTTGATCTCGGCGTCACCGCGCTCCCGGTCGTCGGGGTGGACCCCTGCCTGCCAGGCGTCGTAGGCGCCGCTGAACTGCTCCGCCGTGATCCCGTAGAGGCGGAACATCTGGTCGTCCCAGGTCAGCGTGCCGGTGACGGGATCGAGGTCCCACGTGCCGACGCCGCCCGCCCGCGTCGCGAGCGAGAGGCGGGCCGAGACCTGCCGCAGCGTCTCCTCGGCCTGCTTGCGGTCGGTGATGTCGCGATTGCTCGCGCGGCGACCGAGCCACGTGCCATCCGCGGCATGCACGTCCGTGCACCAGTGGCTGATCCAGCGGGTCTGTCCGGCCGGGGTCACGAGTCGGTACTCGAGCTCCTCGTCCTGGCCGTGGGATTCGTCCGCGGTCACCCCGAAGTGCTCGACGACCTTCGCTCGGTCGTCGGGATGCGCGATCCGGATCGAGAGGGTCGGCTCGGCCAGGAACTCGGCGGCCGTGTGCCCGGTGATCCGCTCGCAGGAGGGGGAGACCCACCGGTACATGCCGTCGGGCGCGCTCCACGCCTCCCAGTCATAGGTGAAGTCCGCGACCGTCCGGTACTTCTCCTCGCTCTCCCGCAGGGCCGCCTCCGCGGCCTTGCGCTCCGTCAGGTCGACCATGACCGTGAGGAAGTGCTGCTGGCCCGCGCTCTCGATGATCTCGCCGGAGAAGAGGCCGTCGACGATGGTGTCGTCGCGCCGGCGGACCTTGAGCTCGACATCGGTGATGTGGCCCGTGGCCTGCAGCTCCTCCGCCACGGCGCGCTGCTGCTCCGGATCCGGGAAGAGGTCGAGCTCCTCGCTCGTCCTGCCGAGGGCCTGCTCGCGGGAGTAGCCGAGCACCTCGAGCCATGCGTCGTTCACATCGGTGAACCGCCGGTCCGGCAGGTCGCTCACCGCCATCGGGTTCGGGTTGCCGTGGAACAGCCGCTGGAACTTCTCCTCCGAGCGCTTCAGCGCCGTCACGTCCTTCGTGACGCCGAACAGGGCCGGCTCGCCATCCCACACCCCGGGCACCACGCGGGTCTCCACGGCGATCTGCGTGCCGTCGCGCGCGACCACGGGGACCGGGCAGACATCAGCCTCGCCGGCGAGCATCGCGGCGACGATGCGCCCCGCCTCATCCCGCCGCTCCGGCGGGTGCACGTCGAGGACCGACCGGCCGATGAGCTCCGCTTCCGAGTAGCCCAGCCGGCGGCGGACGGTCTCGTTGACGTGGATCATGTTCCCGCGCCCGTCGAGCACGAAGAGCAGGTCGTCGATCGTGTTGAAGAACGTGTCGAAGTTCTGCCGCGAGCGCGCCGCGTCGATGACCTGCTCCGCCGCGATGCGGTTGGCCGCGCCGAGCGCCTCCGTCCGCTCGACCACCAGCTGCTCCAGGTGCTCCCGGTAGCGCGCCAGCTCCTCGGTCAGGCGTCTGCTGTCGGTGATGTCCGACCAGAGCCCCGAGAAGCAGGCCCGCCCGGCGACGTCGATCATGCTCGCGCTGACACGCACGTCGCGGATCTCGCCGTCCTTGCGCCGATGACGCGTCTCGAAGACGTTCACGCCCGTGGCCTTCAGGTCGGCGAGCGCCTGGACGATGCGTTCGCCGGGCCAGTTGAGGTCGACGTCCCCGAGCGTGAGCGCCGCGAACTCCTCGCGGCTGTAGCCCAGGTTGCGACAGGCCGCGTCGTTGAACTCGATGAACCGGCCCGTCGCGGGATCGACCAGGCCGATGGCATCGACCGCCTGCTCGACGATGCTCCTGAAGATGGCCTCGCGCTCACCCAGCGCCTCCTCGGCCTGCCTGCGCATCTCGTCGGCGGCGAGCACTTCGCGCAGGCCGACGGCCGCGTCCGGCGCGGCCTTCTTCGTGCGTGGCCGTCCAGCTTCGGTCATCGGGCGCCCCGGCTCACGGGTATGGATCCATGGGGTCGTGCCGCATCGCCCTCGTCACGCAGTGGCAGCCGGATCCCGACCACATCGAGCACCCCCCCCCGCGCGCGCGGGAGGTCTCGTCGTCGCGCGTCACGCCGGTCATGTCTGCCATCGCGGTCCTCGCGGATGCCAAGGCCGGACGCCCCCCACGGCAGGCCGAGAGCCTGCACAGCAGCGTACTCCGCCCGGGGCAAAGCCGGACGGCCGACGGCGGTCGAACCCGGCAGGCGCCGAAGCTCATGGGCGAAGGGCCCGATGAGCGGCGTGCGGGATGCTCGACGGGTGGAGCACACGTCTCACCCCGCGGTGGCCGAGCGCCTGGCGCGGCTCTCCCCGGACCAGCGCGCGGCGGCCACCGCGCCGCCCGGCCCCGTCCTGTGCGTGGCGCCTGCAGG
>CAIYQJ010000244.1 GCA_903928275.1 uncultured Chloroflexota bacterium | reverse complement strand
TCCTCGCCGCGGACGCAGCGCCCGCGGCCGTCGGGGCGGACGCGCTCGCGCGGTCGCTCGTCCGCGCGGTCCTCGCGGCGGATCCCTCGCTGGCCCGTCTCGTCGGCCCGGCTGCGGACGCCGCCTCGCTGCCGCGCCTCGTGTCGCGGAGCGTCCCGCCGCCGGGCGTCGCGATCCTCGCGGCGACGGAGCGCCGACGAGCCGCGCTCGGTCGCGTGGCGCGGGCGTCCGGTCTCACCGTCGCCGGCGGCTCGGACCACGACGGGCCCGTCGCGTCGCTGCACGCCGCGCTCCGCCCCGACGTGTCGGTCGTGCTCGTGGGATCGGCGCGCAACCTGACGTCCGACGAGAGGGGCGCGGCCGACGAGCTCATCGCCCTTCTCGGGTCCATCGCGCAGCGACGTCCGGAGGCGATCATCGTCGCCTCCGGCGCCATCGCCGACCGCGCCGCCGGGCCGCTCGGTGGTCGCGTCGTGGCGGCTCCGCCCGCCGGCGATTCCCCGGCCGATGACCTCGAGCTCCGGAACATCCTGCTCGAGATCGCGCTGCCCGTCGGCGCGACGCGCCGAGGGATCGTCGCGTCCATCCGCGAGCTCGCCCTGCTCCTCGAGATCCGCGTGGAGGTCGTCGAGGTCGGGCACGGTGCCGGGATGCGGGCGGTGGCGTGGCCCGCCGGCGAGGGCGCCGCCGCGTCCGACGCGCGTGTCGCCGTCGTCGCCGACGCGGCGCTCGTGCCCGCGGACCACGACGACGACGTGACGGATGGCATCGCCGGGTGGTCGACCGTGGGACAGGATCGCGTCCGGCTTCGCGACCGGCTCGCCGAGCTGCGCCTCATGCCGTGGGGGGATCCCGAGGGCGATGGGGCGCACCTGCGCCTCGCGGGAGCGCGCGCGGCGATGGGGAGGCTCGTGGCGGCGACCGCGGACTTCGAGGCGCTGCCGACTCCCGACCTGCTCGTCGCCGTCGGGGGCGCCTGGGCCGCCGCGCCACCGCCCGCCGTGGCGCTCGCGCTGCTCGACACCGTTCGCCACGTGGGGGCGACGCAGCTCGCGATCGACCATGCGCGGCTCCTCGGCCCGCTCGGCCTCGCTCCGGACCCGGTGGAGCGCAGGGACCTGATCTCCGGCCTCGTCGATGACCTCCTCCTCCCGCTCGGTACCGTGGTGGTCCCGCGAGGGATCCGCGCTGGGCGGGCCGGGATCGGGCGGCTCGCCCTGCGCGGAGAGGGCGATGTCCAGCCGGAGCTCGACCTCACGGCGGGCGCCGTGCATCTGGTGGACCTCCCGCCGGGACGCCGGGCCATCGCCGACATCTCCTTCCGCGATGCGGTCGATCTCGGCGTCCGGGCGCGCCATTTCGCCGTGCCCGTCGTCGGCGGGCTCGGCGGCCTGCTCGTCGACCTGCGCGACGTGCCCCTGCGCCTGCCGTCCCGACCGGACCGCCGCCGCGAGCAGATCGCGGCGTGGCAGCGGCCCCTGTGGCCGGACGCCGAGCGATGACCGACGCGGCGGGGCCGGCCGGACTCGAGCTCGTCGTCGCTCGCCCGGCGGTCATCCGACAGCCGGTCGTCCGGTTCGTGCTCGCACCCGGGGATCGGCCTCTCGTGGCGGCGGGCGACGAGGTCGCGGCCGGGACGGCGATCGCCTACCGCCACCGCGACGTCCGCGTCGAGGAGTTCCGACGCCCCGAGGGCGCGCTGCGCGCCATGCCGGAGCCGGGCGGCTGGTGGTCGGGGACGCAGGCCGTGCGCGGTCGCATGGGCGGGACGCGCGGGACGCCATCGGGCGAGTTCCTCTTCGAGGTCGCCGGGCGGTGGCACATCGCGGTCGGCGAGCATCCCGAGACGCTCGATGCGCCGGCGGACGCGACCGTGCTCGAGGTCCGGCCCGGCGCCGGCATCGAGCTCCGGTTGCGAGGGGCAGCGGTGCCGGGAGCGGGCGCCATCGGCGGGCCCAGCCGCGGGCGCCTCGTCACGCTGCCTCCGGATGGCGACCTGCGCGGCGGCTCGCTCGATGTGAGCCTCGCCGGAGCGATCGTCGTCGTGGGGGCCCGGGTCGACGCCGAGACCCTGACGCGCGCCCGCGCCACGGGGATCCGCGGGATCGTCGTGGGAGGGCTCTCGGACAAGGACCGGCGTGACTTCCTCGCGTCGGAGGCCCGCCAGCGAGCGGGATACCACGGCGTGGCCCCCTTCGCGGTGCTCATCCTCGATGGCGCGATGCGCCGTCCGATCGCGACCCCCGTCCGGTCCGTGCTCGACGCGATCGATCGGGGAGAGGTGGCGATCGTCGGAGACCCGCCGCTCCTCACCTTCGACGACTCGGGGATCGACATCCCGGAGGTGCCGGTCGATCTCGTGCGCTTCCGCACCGGGCCTGCGGCGGGGCGGGAGGGCACGTGGGCGGGCCTGGCGGGGATCCGGCGCTTCCGATCCGGCGTCCACCTGGCCGCGGGGCTCGTCCGCCTCGACGATGGCGAGGTCGTGGCCGCGCCTCTCGCGGACCTCGAGCGGTTCGCGTAGGCGGCCACGGCCCGGCGGCGCGTCCGTCCGACGCCGCCTCGCCCACGCCGGTCCCCGCGTCCGTGTACGCTCGCCTCGTGCCTGCGATCGACACCGAGCGAGTCGTCGAGACCACCGACGCCCCCGCCACGCGAGCGCTCGGCGAGCGGCTCGGCCGCGTCGCACGACCCGGCGACGTCATCGCCGTGACGGGGGACCTCGGCGCCGGCAAGAC
>CAIYQJ010000243.1 GCA_903928275.1 uncultured Chloroflexota bacterium | reverse complement strand
CGCCCCCCCCCCGGGGGGCCCCGTCCGATTCCGGCCCCGCCAGCCAGAGGTCCTCATGAGCACCGAGCCGACGCCTCTCGACGCCTACCTCGACGAGCACCGCGAGCGGCGCATCGCCGCGTACCTCGACTTCCTCCGCATCCCGAGCATCTCGGGGATCCCCGAGCACGCGCCCGACTGCAGGCGTGCCGCGGGGTTCCTCGCCGACCAGCTGCGGGACGCCGGGGCGGAGAACGTGGAGGTCTGCGAGACCGCGGGCCATCCCATCGTGTACGCCGACCGGCTCCATGCACCCGGGGCTCCCACCGTCGTCGTGTATGGGCACTACGACGTCCAGCCGGTGGACCCGATCGACGAATGGGAGACCGCGCCATTCGATCCGTTCGTCGCGGACGGGCGCGTCGTCGGCCGTGGAGCCGCCGACGACAAGGGCCAGGTCCTCATCCACGTCCGCGCGCTCGAGGCGCTCCTCGCGACGCGCGACGAGCTCCCGCTCAACCTGCGGTTCGTGTTCGAGGGCGAGGAGGAGTCCGCCTCCGAGCACCTGGACGCCTGGCTTGAGGCGAGCCGCGAGCGTCTCGCCGCGGACATCGCCGTCATCTCGGACACGGGCTTCTTCGACGGCAACCGGCCGGCGATCACGATCGGGCTCCGGGGCGTCGCCACGGTCGAGATCCACGTCCAGGGTGCGCCGCGCGACCTCCACTCGGGGGGATACGGGGGGACCGTGCACAACCCTCTCAATGCACTCTGCGAGATCGTCGCGGCGCTCAAGGGGCCGGACGGCCGGATCCGGATCCCGGGGTTCTACGACGACGTCGTCGCGCTCATGGACGAGGATCGCGCGGCGTTCGCGGCGCTCCCCTTCGACGACGACACGTACCGGCTCTCCGTGGGCGTGCTCGCGCTCTTCGGCGAGGTGGGGTACACGAGCCTCGAGCGACGTGGCGCGCGGCCCACGCTCGACCTGAACGGGATCTGGGGCGGCTTCCAGGGGGCCGGCGGCAAGACGATCATCCCGGCCAGCGCCCACGCAAAGCTGTCGTGCCGGCTCGTGGCCGACCAGGATCCCGACCGGATCATCGATCTCCTCCGTGCGTACATCCTCGAGATCGCGCCGCCGGGCGTGACGGTCCGCGTCGACGCGATGGGCGGTGGCCGGCCATCCCTGACGCCGATCGACCATCCCGCGACCCGGGCGGCGGCCCGGGCTCTCGCCGGCGCGTTCGGGGTCGAGCCTCTGTACATACGGGAAGGCGGTTCCATCCCGGTCGCCGCCAGCTTCGAGGGCATCCTCGGGCTGCCGGTCGTGCTGCTGGGGTTCTCGAACGACGACGACCATGCACATGCGCCGAACGAATCGATGGTCCTCGCGAACGTCGAGACCGGGATCCGGGCCGTCGCCGCCTGTTGGGACGAGCTCGCCGCCGTCGGCATCGCCGGTCTCGGTGCCTGAGGCGCACCGCCGCGGAGATGATGCCGTCCGGACCGAGCCTCCGGCGCGGGCGCCGGGGCCGGCGAGGCCGTCCGGGCGCCCCGGGCGTGATGCCGTCCGGGCGCCCCGGGCCGGTGCTAGCATGACCCCCGCCGCGACAGGGGAGGCCGACCGTTGAGCATCGAAACACCCGACCAGCCGACCGAGGTGACCGGACGCGCCTGGCGCGTCGACGCGGACGGCGGATCGCTCGTCCCGCGCTCGGCGCTGCAGGTCCTCGTCGAGCTCAACGATCGCGTGG
>CAIYQJ010000242.1 GCA_903928275.1 uncultured Chloroflexota bacterium | reverse complement strand
CGCCCGGCGGCGCGGCACCGACCGGCTCGACGGCCGGGGCCCTCCTGTCGCCGGCTCCCACCCGGTCCTCCCGGAGCGACCCCGCCGCCCTCGCCCTCGTCGCCGGACTCGCCACCGCGACGACTGCCGCGGGCCGGACCGCCCCAGACCGCCGTGTCGCCACGGCGGCGCCATCTGCCCCCACGATCGTCGTCGGCGCCGCCGCATCGCTGCCCTCCGCCATCCCGCTGCCGACCGCCGCGGCGACCCGGGCGATCGCGCAGGACGTCGTCCTCGTCGGCGGCCGCGCCGCGTACTCGCCGGACGGCCGGTGGTTCGCGTTCTCGGCGGAGCCCGCCGACGGCACGGCCGGACCCGACGTGTACGTTTGGCGCGTGGGAGAGGCGACGACGCGCGAGATCACCACCGATCACGCGGCGGTGTTCGCGGGCTGGGTCGGAGATCGCCTCCTCGTGAGCGCCCCGGACGAGAGAGTGCGGGGCGCCGGTTCTGCCCCGACCGGGATCGCGTCCGCCGTCACCTCGCCGAGACCGTCCGCGAAGCCGGGCACCCGTCCGGCAGCCACCGCCAGGCCTGCGCGGATCGCGCCCTCGGCCGGGACCACCGCCGGAGCCGTCGCCACCGGACGGCCGTCCTCGTCGGCGAAGCCGTCGGCCTCTGCCGTCGACGACGCGTCCGCCACCCTCGACGCGCAGCCGCCGACGATGCCGTACTCGTACCTCGTGGATCCGGCGACGCGCGAGCGCACCCCGCTCGAGCCGCGCGGCCTCTGGATGCCGAGCGTGGACCCCACCGGGACCCGCGTCGTCGGCTGGCTCGGCACCGTCCGCGTGGACCCTGCGACCCGCTCGTGGCGGCCGGCGGACGGCGCTCTCGTCGTGGAGTCGTGGTCCTCCGTGCTCGGCGGCCCGGACGTCGAGACGCCGGCCGCCTCGCCCGCGGCCACGGATGCGCCCGGCACGACGGCCGCCCCGGCGCGCTCCGGGTCACCCAGGGTCGCGGCATCGCATCATCCGGTCGAGACCGTCCCACCCGACGGGACGGCGCCTGCCCTGCCGCCGGAAGCGTCCCCCGAGGCGGACTTCGGCGCGTCGGGGCACGGGCTGCGGGTGGGCGTCGGCTCCACGGGAACGGGCGCCGACGCACCGACGGCTTCCCCTTCCGCGAACGAAGCCTCCCCATCGCCCGTGCCCGCGGCCTCCGGCACTCCCATCGCCACTGCCGCGGCCGGCGGGCCAGTGACCCTCCGCGTCGCGGGGCTCGCCGCGATCCCGGCCACGTGGCAGGTCGGCTGGGACGTGGAAGGGACGCACCTCGCCGTGTGGGTCGCGGACGCCGGCTCCCAGGAGGTCGGGAAGCTGAGCGTGGTCGCCCTCGACTCCGCGAACGCCGCCTCGCCCAAGGCGCTCCTGTCGGGGACACCGGCGCTCTCCGCCTTCGCCATGGGTCGCGGCCGGATCGCGTGGGCCACGCCGCCCGACGCCACGGGGACGGGCGGGCAGGTGCGCATGCTCGTGTGGTCCGGCGACTCGGTGGGCCAGATGTACACCGAGACGATCCACGGCCTCGAGACCCTCTGCGGCGCCGACTGACGTCGGGCCCGGCGACGGCGGCATGCCATGCCGGCCCCCCGGCCGGCGGCCCCCGGGCTGCGGTATCCTGAGCCCGCCTTTAAGGACCGGCCCGGGGAGGTCGGGAAGGAGGGAGCGAGAGTGCCACGTCGCAAGGATCGGGCGTGATCGACGGACGCCGGATCATGACCGCCGACGAGATCCGCCGGGCCGTCGTCCGGATCTCGCACGAGATCGTCGAGAAGCAGGCCGGGACCCATTCGCTCGCGCTCGTCGGCATCCAGCGCCGGGGCGTCCCGCTCGCGCGTCGTCTCGCCGATTCGATCGCCGAGCATGAAGGCGTCCGGCTGCCGGTAGGGGCCCTCGACATCACGTTCTACCGCGACGACCTGTCCCTCGTGGCACAGCAGCCCATCGTCAAGGGCACCGACCTGCCCTTCGACCTCAACGACATGACCGTCGTGCTCGTCGACGACGTCCTGTACACGGGGCGCACGATCCGCGCGGCGATGGACGCGCTCATGGACTTCGGACGACCCCGCGCCATCCGCCTCGCCGTCCTCGTGGACCGCGGCCACCGCGAGCTGCCGATCCGCGCGGACCACGTGGGGAAGAACGTTCCCACGTCGCGCGACGAGGTCGTGAAGGTGATGGTCGACGAGATCGATGGCGAGGAGGGGGTCCTCATCGAGCGGCGCGAGAGCGTCGTCTCCGAGCCCGTGGGGCCGTTCGGATGACGGATCAGCCCACGCCGGCGTCCGAGTCGGCCGTCGTCATCGGCGCCGACGTCACCCACTGGCGCCACCGCCACCTCCTCGACGTGGACACCCTCACCTTCGACGAGATCGACCTCGTCATGCGGACGACGGACGCGATGAAGGAGATCCTCGCGCGGCCCATCGCCAAGGTGCCGGCGCTGCGCGGCCGCGCGGTGACGATCCTCTTCTACGAGGCGTCCACGCGGACGCGGGTGAGCTTCGAGGTGGCGGCCAAGAACCTGTCGGCGGACGTCGTGAACATCGCCGCGAGCGCGAGCTCCGTCACGAAGGGCGAGAGCCTCGTGGACACGATCCGGACGGTGCAGGCCCTCGGGGCGCAGATGCTCGTCATGCGCCACGGCACGTCCGGCGCGCCGTACCTCGCGGCGGAGCACTTCAACGGGAACGTCCTCAACGGCGGTGACGGCTGGCACGCCCATCCCACGCAGGCTCTGCTCGACCTCTACACGATGCGCGGGCGGCTCCCAGGCGGCAGCCTGCGCGGCCGGAAGGTCGTCATCCTCGGCGACGTCCTCCACAGCCGGGTCGCCCGCTCGAACATCTGGAGCCTCACGGCCGCCGGCGCGGACCTCTGGCTCTGCGGGCCGTCCACCCTCCTGCGGGGCCTCGACGCGTGGGCCGGTCGGGCGGGCGGGTTCCCCGGCCACGGGCGCTTCACCGTCACGTCCGACGTCGACGCGGCGCTGCGCGATGCCGACGTCGTCATGGCGCTCCGGATCCAGAAGGAGCGGATGGACTCCGGCCTGCTCCCGTCGCTGCGCGAGTACACGCAGCGGTTCGGGCTCACGCTCGAGCGGCTGGCGGGCGCCAGGCCGGATGCCATCGTGATGCACCCTGGACCCATGAACGAGGGCGTGGAGATCGACCCGGCGGTGGTCGCCCTCGACCGCGCCGTGATCACCGACCAGGTGACGAACGGGGTCGCGGTCCGGATGGCGCTGCTCTACCTTCTCGCCGGCGTGCACGCGGAGGAGACCGCCGATGGCGCCTGAGGAGCGGAAGGCGGGACGGTCGGCGGGGCGGGCCCGCGCCGCCGGGACGGTGGGGACCGTCGTGGGCGACCTCGAGATCTCGCGGGCCTGGCTCGTGGACCCATACGCCGGGCGCGAGGGGCCGGGCGACATCGTCGTGGAGCGCGGCGTGATCACGGCGGTCACGTGGCTGACCGGCGCCGCGGCGAAGGGCATCGGGCCGGACGGCGTCGTGGTGGCGCCCGGCTTCATCGACCTGCACGCGCACCTCCGCGAGCCCGGCTTCGAGGACGCGGAGACGGTCGCCACCGGCCTCGCCGCGGCCGCGCACGGCGGCTTCACCCGCGTCTGCGCCATGCCGAACACGTCGCCCGCGACGGACGACGCCGGCGTCGTGGGGCGGGTCCGGTCGGCCGCCGCCGCGTCGGGATCCCCGGTCGCGCTCGACGTCATCGGTGCCGTGACCGTGGGGCGCGCCGGCGAGCGGCTCGCGGCCCTCGGGGAGATGGCGGACGCGGGGGTCGTGGGCTTCAGCGACGACGGCGCCCCGGTGAAGAGCCCGGTCCTCATGGCGCACGCGCTGCGGTACGCCGGCATGCTCGGACGGCCCATCGTGGAGCACGCCGAGGAGTCCGCGCTCACCGCCGGCGCGGAGGCCCACGAGGGGCTCGTCGCCGCGGTCCTCGGCCTGCGCGGCTGGCCTGCCGCCGCCGAGGAGTCGGCCGTCGCGCGGGACCTCGCGCTCCTCGCGCAGGTCGTCCGTGACGTGCCCGGGGCGCGCCTGCACCTCACCCATCTCTCCACCGCCGCCGCCCTCGACCTCGTGCGCCACGCGAAGGCCGCGGCGCTGCCGGTCACCTGCGACGTCACGCCGCATCACCTCGCGCTCACCGACGAGTGGGTCGCGGGCGCGCGCCGCTGGGCCTGGGAGGCCGTGGACGCGGACGGGGCCGCGCGCGACCCGTGGACGGACGGCGCGCTCGTCGCCGGCCCGTACGACCCGGCGTGCCGCGTGAACCCGCCGCTCCGCGATCCAGTGGACGCGGCAGCGGTCCGGGCCGCCCTTCGCGACGGCACCGCGGACGCGGTGGTCACGGACCACGCCCCGCACACGGTGGTGGACAAGGAGGTCGAGTTCGGCCTGGCCGCGAACGGGATCAGCGGCATCGAGACGGCGCTCGGCGTGCTCCTCGCGGCGGTCGACGCCGGAGAGCTGACGCTGCCGGGCGCGATCGTGTCTCTCACGGCTGGGCCCGCGCGCCTGCTCGGGCTGTGGGCGGGCCGGCCGGCCCCGGCCGGCCTCGTGGAGGGCGCGCCGGCGGACCTCGTCGTCTTCGATCGTGGCGAGCGCTGGACGGTGACTCGCGAGGCGCTGCGCTCCCGGGGGAAGAACACGCCGCTCGCGGGGCGCGACCTGCCGGGCCGGGTGCTCCTCACCGTCGCGGCGGGCCGCGTGGCGTTCACCGACCTGGAGTAGCGCGCGGCCTCGCGGTCGCCTCGCTCCGCCCGCAGCGCTCCGTGCGGCGCACCGCCACGCCTCGGTCTGGCCGGTCTTCGCCCGGAGCCCGGCGTCGCGGAAGCGGGTGGTCCGGCCCGGGGGGCGGGGGTATGCTCACGTCGGCCGCATAGATCGATGATCGGCCGGCCGGCGCGTCGAAGGAGTCGCACGTGAGCACCAAGCGGGATCCGGGCGAGCCGTCGCGACCGCGACCGCCGAGCAAGGCCCAGCGCCCGGCCGTCTCGGATCCCGCCGAGGCGGGATCCGCGGTCGTCACGCCCGTGCGTGCGCGGGCGGCTGCGGATGACTTCCCGGTCGTCGGGGTCGGCGCGTCCGCCGGCGGGCTCGCCGCGTACGAAGCGTTCTTCTCCGGGATGCCGGCCGACGTGGACACCGGCATGGCGTTCGTCCTCGTCCAGCACCTCGCGCCGGATCACAAGAGCATCCTCACCGAGCTCGTCCGACGCTACACGCGCATGGAGGTCTTCGAGGTCGAGGACGGGATGAAGGTACGTCCGGACTGCGCCTACATCATCCCGCCGAACCGCGACATGGCCCTGCTCCACGGCACGCTGCGGCTCCTGGAGCCCGCCTCGCCGCGCGGGCTTCGGCTGCCCATCGACTTCTTCTTCCGTTCGCTCGCCCAGGACCAGCACCAGCGGGCCATCTGCATCGTCCTCTCCGGCACGGGATCGGACGGGACGCTCGGTGTCCGCGCCGTCAAGGGCGAGGGCGGGATGGTCATGGTCCAGTCGCCGGAGTCCACCGAGCACGACGGCATGCCGCGCAGCGCGATCGACACCGGTTTCGCGGACTACGTCCTCCCGCCTGCCGAGATGCCCGCCCAGCTCGTCGCCTATGCGAGCCGTGCGTTCGGTCCCACGACCCGCCCGGTGCCCGTGGTCACGCCCCGGGCGCTGAGCACGCTCAAGACGATCTGCGTCATCATCCGCGCTCAGACCGGCCACGACTTCTCGGGCTACAAGGAGAGCCCCTTCCTTCGGCGCATCGATCGGCGCATGGCGATCCACCAGATCGATCGCCGCGAGGATTACGCCCGAGTCCTCCAGGAGGATCCGGCCGAGGTCGAGACCCTCTTCCGTGAGCTTCTCATCGGCGTCACCAGCTTCTTCCGCGATCCCGACGCCTTCGGGGTGCTCGAGCGTGAGGTGATCCCGCGGCTCTTCGCCGAGAGGGAGCCCGACTCGCCCATCCGCGTCTGGGTGTGCGGCTGCTCCACGGGCGAGGAGGCCTATTCCGTCGCCATCCTCCTGCAGGAGCGGCTCGAAGCGCTGCGCCAGCCGCAGAGGATCCAGGTGTTCGCCACCGACATCGATCGTCGTGCGCTCGATGTCGCCCGGTCAGGCACCTACCCGCTGAGCATCGCGGCGGACGTCACACCGGACCGGCTCGCCCGGTACTTCGCCCGCGACCCGTCCGGCGTCTACCGCGTCCATCGGGTGGTCCGCGACCTGCTGGTCTTCTCCGAGCAGGACGTGATCAAGGACCCGCCGTTCTCCCGGCTGGACCTGATCACCTGCCGCAACCTGCTCATCTACATGGGCGCCCCGCTCCAGAAGCGCCTCATGCCACTCTTCCACTACTCCCTGGTCTCGGGGGGGACGCTCTTCCTCGGGTCATCGGAGACGGTGGGCGACGCCGTCCCCCTGTTCGACACGGTGGATCGGAAGTGGAAGGTCTACCGGAGGGTGGACGGAGTCGGCATACCAGCACGCCTGCCGTTCGCCGATCCGGAGCTCGCCATCGAGCGCCAACTCGCGACCGTGCCACCGAAGGTGGTCGCCAGGCGGGTGAACGCCAGGCCGGACCTCCGCGTGCTCACGGAGCAGACGCTGCTGCGTCACGGGGCCGCCGTGGGCATCCTCGTGACCGGACGCGGCGACATCCTCCACATCCACGGCCGGACCGGCCGGTTCCTCGAGGCGGCGCCCGGCGACGCGGCCTACAACGTCGTGGCGATGGCCCGCGAGGGGCTGGACAGGGACCTGACGATCGCGCTCCGGCGGTCGGTCAACTCGCGCGAAGCCGTCCACGTCCCTGGCATCCGCGTTCGGACGAACGGTGACTACACCTTCGTGGATCTCACGGTTCGACCCGCCGTGGAGGGCCCGGTCGAGCCAGGCCTCGCCGACCTGTTCCTCGTCGTGCTCGAGGATGTGCCCTCGGTCCCGCCGGCGCCGACGGGCGTCGCGGAGGCGGGCGTCGACGGCGAGGAGGCGGCCACGAACGGCGATGTGCGCGTCGTGGCACTGGAACAGGAGCTCCGCGCCAAGGAGGAGTACCTCCAGGCGACGCTCGAGGAGATGGAGACGGCCAACGAGGAGCTGCGCTCCACGAACGAGGAGATGCAGTCGGTCAACGAGGAGATGCAGTCCACGAACGAGGAGCTCGAGACCGCGAAGGAGGAATCGCAGTCCATCAACGAGGAGCTCGCGACGGTCAACGCGGAGCTCCAGGCGAAGGTGATGGATCTCACCCGCGCGAACAACGACATGAACAACCTCCTCTCCGGCACCGGGATCGGGACCGTGTTCGTGGACCACGAGCTGCGCATCACGCGCTTCACGCCATCGGCGACCGCCGTGCTGCCCCTGATCCCGTCCGACGTCGGCCGTCCGGTCGGGGATATCGTCTCGAACCTCGTGGGCTACGACCGGCTGGCGGCCGACGTGGACTCCGTTCTCGCGAGCCTCATCCCGGTCGAGGTCGAGGTCCGCACGAAGGGCGACGCGTGGTTCGAGGTGCGGGTCAACCCGTACCGCACGCTCGACAACGTCATCGAGGGCGCGGTCGTCACCTTCGTGGACATCACGAGCCAGAAGCGGTTGGAGCAGCAGATCCGCGACCTCAACGAGAGTCTCCGGGCCGACGCGCGCGGCGCCGCCGACCTGGCGGCCGCGAACGCGGACATCGCCGAACGGCAGCGAGACAGGGAGGCCCACGGTGGCGGGTCGTGACGATGCGCCGACGGGCGGGGGCGGCCCCGTCGCGGCCGGCTCGCAGCCGGCCGCGACGCGAGCGGACCGGGAGCATGGCGCCGCCGCGACGCGGGTGATCGCGGCCCGCGACCTCCGCCAGCGAGCGACCAGCAGGGCGGGCGCGGTCCCGGCCGACGACGTCGAGTCGATGTCGCCGGGCGACCTCGGGAAGCTCGTCCACGAGCTCCGCGTCCACCAGATCGAGCTGGAGATGCAGAACGACGAGCTGCGCGAGGCGCAGCTGGCGCTCGAGGCCTCGCGCTCCCGGTACTTCGACCTCTACGACCTCGCGCCGATCGGCTACGTGACGATCGACGCCGGCGGCCGCATCACCGAGGCCAACCTCGCAGCCGCCGCGATGCTCGGCGCGGTGCGCTCCCAACTCGTGGGACGGCCGTTCACCCGCTGCATCCTCCCGGATGACCAGGACCTGCTCTATTTCCACCGGCGGCGCGTCGCGATCGCGTCCGCCCCGCTCGCCTGCGAGCTCCGCCTCGTCCGGGTGGACGGGTCAACGCTGTGGGTCCGGCTGGAGGAGCGGCTCGCGGCGGATCCGGAGTCCGGGGAACCGGTGAGCCGCGCGACGCTCAGCGACATCACGGCCTCCGTCGCCGCGTCCGACGAGCGTGCGCTGCTGCAGGAACAGCTCGCAGAGGCCCAGCGGCTGGAGCTCGTGGGAAGGCTCGCGGGCGGCGTCGCCCACGACCTCAACAACATGCTCCAGGTCATCCTCGCGAGCGCCGACTTCGCGCTCGAGCAGGTCGGCCCCGACGACCCTCTCCGTGCGGACCTGGAGCCCATCCGCGACGCCGGTCGGCGCTCGTCCGAGCTCACCGCCCAGCTGCTCGCCTACGCGCGGCGACAGGTCGCCAGCCCCCAGGTGGTCGACCTCAACGGCGTCGTCGCGACCGCGCTGCGGCTCATCCGGCGGATCATGCGCGAGGACCTTGTGGTCGACTGGCGGCCCGCCGCCGGCCTGCGGGCGACGTACATCGACCCGTCACAGGTGACCCGGATCCTCACGAACCTCTGTGTGAACTCGCGGGACGCCATCGATGGCCCGGGCCGGATCACCGTTTCCACGGCGAACGTCGACGTGGCCGACGAGGATCCCGCGGCGCCGGATGGTGCTCGACCCGGCTCCTGGGTGGTGATCTCGGTGACGGACACCGGGCACGGGATGGAGGCGGACGTGCTGGAGCACGTCTTCGAGCCGTTCTATACGACGAAGGAGGCGGCGCCGGCCAGTGGGCTCGGTCTCGCGTCCGTGGACGGCATCGCGAGGCAGAACGGCGGGTTCGTGGCGGCGGCCAGCGCCCCTGGCGTCGGTTCGACGTTCACCGTGTACCTGCCCCGCGCGGGCGACGGCGGGCCCATCGGCGGGTGACGCGGCGGGCGCGCGCAGCCGCCCGCGCCCGCGGTACAGTCACCGGCATGAGCACGCCCCACCTGAGTTCCGACCCCTTCGCGGCCGCCGAGCGCCGGTCGCCCTGGCAGGCCACCATGCCGCCGATGCCGGCGGTCCTCCCGCATCCGCTGCCGGACACGGCCGACGTCGCCGTGGTCGGTGGGGGCTTCACGGGCCTCTCCGCCGCCCGGGAGCTCGCGCGCGGCGGCGCGTCGGTGGTGCTCGTGGACGCCGAGACGCTCGGCTGGGGCGCGTCCACGCGCAACGGCGGCATGGTCCTCTCGGGCCACGGCCACCACCTCGGGCTCGACGGGCTCACGAAGAAGTACGGGCGCGACCTTGCGTTGGCGCTCCAGGCCGAGTCGGTGGCGAGCGTGGACCACGTCGCGCGGCTCGGGGAGACCGAGGGGATCGACGCGGACATGCGCCGCGAGGGCCACCTGGAGCTCGCGTACACCCCGGCGGACGCGAGGGATCTCGAGGAGATCTCGGGCCAGCTCGCGGCGACCGGGTCGTCCGCGCGGTTCGTCCCGCGCAGGGAGCTTCGCGCCGAGATCGGCACGGACGAGTACTTCGGCGGGCTCCTCGTCCCCAACGACGGCGGCCTGCACCCGGGCAAGCTCACGGTGGGGCTCGCGCACCGCGCGATCGAGGCGGGCGTCGACGTCCACGAGCGGACGCGCGCCGTAGCCATCCGCCCGCAGCGCGACGGCCGCGTCGTCGTGGAGACGTCGCGCGGGGCGCTCATCGCACGGCACGTTGTGGTGGGCACGAACGGCTACACCGACGGCGCGGCGCCCGGGCTCCGACGCCGCCTCGTCCCGATCAGCAGCTACGTCATCGCGACCGACGTCCTGGACCCCGGGCTCCTCGCGTCCGTGAGCCCGCGGGGACGGATGTTCTTCGACACGAAGTCCTTCCTCTACTACTGGCGGACCACCGCGGACGGTCGCGTGCTCTTCGGCGGCCGCGCGAGCTTCTGGCCGATGAGCGACGAGAAGGCGGCCGCCGTCCTGTACCGCGGGATGACCACGATCCACCCGCAGCTCGCGGGCGTCGCGATCCGCTACCTGTGGAGCGGCAAGGTCGCGTTCACGTACGACCGCATGGCGCATGCCGGGCGCTCGGGCGAGATCTACTACGCCACCGGGTGCTGCGGGAACGGCGTCGCGCTCTTCCCGTACATGGGCACGCGGATCGCGCGCTGGATGAGCGGCGGGCCCGCCCCGGCGATCGCGAAGATCGGGTTCCCGCTCGTCCCGGCGCCGTACGAGGGCCGGACGTGGTTCCTGCCGTTCGTGGGCGAGTGGTACCGGCTCAAGGACCGCCGGAAGGCGCGCGACCGGGCCGCGGTGCTCGCCGAGGCGGGGCCCGCGGGGGGCGGCCCGGCTGCGTAGTCGGGCGGGGGTCCGACCGCCGGCGGCCCAGGCCGCTCGGCCGGCCGCGGCGGCTCGGGGGTCCTACCGGCGGCGGCCCATCCGCCGGAGGACGTCGGCGATCTCG
>CAIYQJ010000241.1 GCA_903928275.1 uncultured Chloroflexota bacterium | reverse complement strand
GGGGCCTGCGAGGCTGCGTCGCTCATGTTGTTCACCGCGACGCCGGGGAGCGCGCGGGAGGCGGTGGCAGGCGCCGCAGCGATCGGCGCCGCGGCGGTGTCGGCCCGGCCCACGCCGCCGATCGCGCGCGGCAGGCCCACGCCCGCCAGCGCGCCGAGGATGAACGCGACGGCCACGACCGCGGCTGTCGAGGGAAGGGAGAGGCGCCGGTACGGCGCTGCGACCTGCTGCACGGACATGGACCCGTCCTCCAATCGAGTGTCGGCGATGCCGGAACGGCATGAGCCGACAATGGGCGGGTCCGGCCGGAGGCGGTAGGCGCGCGTCCACACACCGAACGTGGGAAGCTCACACTTTGCCGCTGATGCCGCCTGCCACGGCGACTCGATCCCGGCCCGTGGTGGCGGACGAGCTCCGCGCGGGAGCGGGCCCGGGACCTGGCGCTGCCGCTCGTGACGTCGGGCTCACGTCCGTGCGCAGGGACGAGCAGGGATGGCGCCGATGCCATCGCGCGACCCGTCAGGAGCCGCGCTTCCAGCTGGCGTCGGTCGCGGGACCGCCTGCTCAGCCCCCCGGCGCCGCGATCGCGACCTCGACGGCCGCCTCCGCCGAGAGCAGGCGTCCTTCCGCCCACGCGGCATCCAGCATCTCGGGGTCGGCCACTTCCCGGATCCGGGCCACGGCCGCGTCGTACTCCTCCTGCTCGCCGCTCATCGCCTGTCGCGGCGAGCCAGCGACCTCCCGCAGCGCCTGGCCGGCGCCCAGTAGCCGCGCGGCGCGGGACCAGTCACCGCGGGCCACCGCCAGGTACGCGAGCGACTCGAGCTGGCTGGCGAGCGCACCGCGATTGCCGAAGTGGAGCCACTCGCGGATCGTCCGGCGGTAGATGGCCTCGGCCTCGCCGAGCGCGCCGTGGCGCCGCAACGCGTGGGCGAGGTCGCTCAGGGCGATGACCTCGAAGCGTCGGTCACCGAGCTCGCGGTATTGCGCGATCGCCTGGTCGAACCAGGGACGCGCCTCCGCGAGATCTGCGACGAGGCTTGTGATCACGCCGCGACCGTCCGCGGCGAAGGCGATCGTGGCGGGGTTGCCGGACCGCCGGGCGACTTCGGTCGCGGCCTCCATGCGCGTCCGGGCGAGCGCCGGGTCCGTGTGCCGCACGACTTCGGCGCCCACCCACAGCACGTAGACGACCGACCACCAGTCGCCCTCCTTCTCGGCCACCGCGCTCAGCGCCTCGGCAGCGCCGTCGAGCTCGTCGAGCTGGCCCGAGAACACGGACACCAGGAAGGCGGCCGCGAGAGCGCGACCGAGCGTGTCCTCGTCGCCCGTCAGCCGGGCGAGGGCCAGAGCCTCCTTCGCCCAGGCACGAGCGACGACCGCGTCAGCCCACAGAGCATGGGCCTCGGCGGCGGCCGCCAGGGTCCGAGCGAGCATGACGGAGCCCTCGGGAGCCCGTGGGGATCCCGCGGCCGGCGCCAGCGATCGCGCCAGCTCCACGGCCCGGTCGAGCCGCTCGATCCCCTCGGACCCCACGGAACGGGCCCGCCAGTACGAGCGCATGGAGATGCTCATGTCGATGGCCGCCGCCGCATCCGCCTGGAACGCCCAGGCCAGGGCCGCACGAAGGTTGTCTGCCTCCGGATCGAGTCGCTGCAGCCACGCGACCATGTCCGGGCCACGAAGCGCGTATTCGGCCTCGGAAGCGAGCGACCCGTAGAAGGCCAGATGACGCTCCCGCAACGTCTCGGCCTCGCCGCTGTCCTGAAGCCTCGCAACCGCGTAGAGCCTGATCGTCTCGAGCATGCGGTACCGCGTGGGCCCTGCCCGGTCCACGATGACCAGCGATCGAGCGACCAGCCTCTCGAGTCCGTCGAGCGTCTCCATCGAGTCGCCGCTGCCCGTCACGACCGCCGCGGCCTCGAGCGTCCAGCCGCCCGAGAACACCGACAGCCGTCGGAGCAGCCGGCGGTCGGCCTCCGTGAGCAGGTCCCAGCTCCAGTCCACGGCCGCCTGGAGAGTCTGCTGGCGCGGCAGGGCAGTACGGTGGCCGCCCGTCAGCAGACGGAAGCGGTCGCCGAGTCGGTCCGCGATCTCCGGGGCCGACAGGACGGCGACCCGCGCCGCCGCGAGCTCCAGCGCGAGCGGGATGCCATCGAGCCTCCGGCAGATCTCGACGACGGCGCCTGCGTTCGCCGCATCGAGCCTGAACGCTGGGAGCACCGCGCCGGCACGGTCCACGAACAGTCGGACCGCCTCGATGTCCGCGATGCGCGCGAGCTGTTGCGCGCCGACCACCTCGCCGGGATCGACCGCGTCCGGCAGGTCGAGGGACGGCACCCGATAGACCACCTCCCCGCCGACGCCGAGCGGCTCACGGCTCGATGCGAGCAGCCGAACCGTCGGGCACGCCAGGAGGACCCGTTCCGCCACGTCGGCCACCGCGCCGATCACCTGCTCGCAGTTGTCCAGGAGGAGGAGAAGGTCCTTCGATCGGAGGAAGGCGACGACGGCGTCCACCAGCGCCTGGCCCGGCTGCTGCTCCACGCCGAGCGCCCGCGCCACGCCCTGCTCCACGAGACCCGGATCCGTGATCGGTGCGAGCTGCACGAGCCAGCACCCATGGGTACGGACACCCGCGACGCGCGCGGCTGCCTCGAGCATCAGCCGGGTCTTGCCGGTCCCTCCGGCCCCGACGAGCGTCACGAGACGGTGGGAGTCCAGCAGCGCCCGGACGTCGATGAGCTCGCTCTCGCGTCCGACGAAGGAGGTCGGCTGGAAGGGCAGGTCGGGATGTGGCGTCGTGAGGGATCGGAGCGCCGGGAAGTCGGACGCAAGCCCCACGATCGTCAGCTGGGAGACGGACTCGGGCTCCGCGAAGCCCCTGAGCCGGTGCCGGCCGAGATCCTTCACGCCCACGCCGGGAGGCAGGCCCCGAGCGGTGAGCGCCCGCGTCGACTCCGAGAGCAGGACCTGTCCGCCGTGGGCGGCGGAGGCGATCCGTGCTGCCCGGTTGGTGTCGATGCCGACGTAGTCCTCGCTCCCGACGATCCCCAGCCCGGTGTGTAGGCCCATGCGGACGCGCACCTCGACCGAGGCGGGCCAGTCGGCCGACGCGAGCAGGCGCTGCGCCTCGATGGCCGCGGCCACCGCGGACGGTGCGTCGCGGAAGACGACGAGGAATGAATCGCCCTGGGTACCGCGCTCCACGCCGCCGTGATCCGCGCACGCACGGCGGATCAGGCGGTGGTGGTGCTCGAGGATCTCGCCGTACACCGTCGGCCCGACCCGTTCGAGCAGCGGCGTGGAGGCCTCGATGTCCGTGAACAGGAACGTCACGGTCCCCTGGGGCAGCTCGGGCTTCGACGCACGCATGTCAGCCGAAGCCTACTGCCCCCGTCGACGCGGAACGAGGGCGGACGCCGAGCGTCCGCCCTCGTTCGATGGACCGTGAAGTGATGCCGACCGATCGACCGTCGTGGCTGGGATGAGGCCCCGCGCGCCCCGGACCGCGGGGAGCTCGGGGCGGATCAGCTCCCCATGATGTCGAGGGTGCCCTGGAAGCATCCGCCGGACGACTGTGGGCACGTGATCTGCGTGTACTGGCCTTCCACCTTGTGGCCCTTGAGCCAGCCGTCCGTGACGACGCCGATGATCACGGCCTTGAGGCCGGTCTGCTCGACGTGGACGAGCGCGGAGAAGGAGTGCCTCGAGCCGGTGAAGTGGTAGAGGGCCTCGATCACCGTCGTCGTGTCGGGCGTGTACTTGAGGATCTCCCCGGCATACGTGCCGGTGCCCACGTCGCCGCCGACGACGCCGGCCATGGCCGGGTACGTGGTGATCCACTTGGTGAACGTGTTCTGAGCGATCCCGTGATCACGGCCGCTGCCGGCCGACGCCACGCCCGCGCCGAGGGAGAGCGTCAGGGCCGCGATGCTGACGATCGCGACGAGACGGTGGACCGGAAGGCGCCGGTGGGACGCTGCGGCCTGCTGTGCGGACATCGACACTTCCTCCATGCGTTCGCCGGCCATGCCGGCCGGCGTGAGGCAACGGTGGGGGGCACGGGTCGCAGAGAGAAGGCAGCGTCTCACACGTCGAACGTGGGAATCTCACACTCGACGGCCGGCGCTGCGTCCCGCGGCAGGTCGATCGCGGCTGCGTCGCGGTGTGCGGGCTCGGCGAGAGACCGGACGCTGCGCGTCAGAGAGCGACGGCGTGCCGCAACCCTTCGAGGTCGAGGATCGTGACGCGGCCGCGGCCCAGCTCCACGAGGCCCCGGTCGGCGAACCGGCCGAGCGCCTTGTTCGCGGCCTCCCGGGAGCAGCCGACCCAGCCCGCGAGCTCCGCCTGGGTGATCGGGAACGTCGGCGGCCCGGCTGCGCCGTCGGCCGCATCGGCAGCTCCGGCCCCGTCGGTGGCTCCGGCCGCCGCCAGTGCCAGCTCGATCAGGCGCTCGGCGATCCGCGCATCGGTGGGCAGCGCCGCGAACTCGGCACGCTTCCGGTCCGCGTCCCGGAGCCGGGCGATGACGGAGCGGAGCAGGGCGAGCATCACGTCGGGCCGGGCGCCGAGCTCGGCGACGAAGCGGTCCGCCTGCAGCACGAGCGCCTCGCTCGGCGCGGTCACGGTCACGGTGGCCGCGTGCGGCTCCCCGTCGATGGCCGCGAGCTCGCCGAGGACGTCGCCGCGGGTTCGAAACCCGAGGACGGTCTCGCGGCCGTCCTCCGAGAACGTGGAGACCTTCAGGCGGCCCGACAGCACGAGGACGACTCGGTTGGAGACGTCGCCCTCGGCTAGGACGAGCGTCCCCGGCCGGAGGCGTATCCGCCGGCCCGCTGCGAACAGCTCGCCGAGCGGTCCACTCGGGATGTCGGCGATGTCGGCGGGACGGTCGGGGGTCGCCATCGGCGGAGTGTAGCGGGTGGCATCGCCGCGGTTCATCCCCTCGACCGGGCCGTCCGGGCCGTCAGGCATGGATCGGCGGCCGCGGCAGGCGCCCGAGGTCGAGAAGCGGGCCGCCGAACGAGGCAGCCCCCCACATGATCGAGATCGCGCGAACCGCGGGATGATCGGCGCCCACACCGCTCGGCCGGTCGTGCCCAGGGCCGCCTCAGGGCCGCCGACCCTGCGCCGCAGGAGCCGTTGCGGCTCCCAGAGCACGTGCGCCACCGTTGCGCCACACGCCGAGGAATCCGTGCTCACGGAGCGCGCGTGCTTCGGCGAGCGCGAACTCAACACTACCCCACAGCGCTCGAAGCGCACGATGCTCGGATGACCACCCTGAACGCGCGGTCGGGGATCGGCGCCGTTCGACTCCGGACCTCGCCCGTCGGCGACGACCTCCGGCACTGGCGCGGACGCCCGGCTCGGGCCCACCATCGCCGCGTTGCGGGAGGCCTGGACGCGCGGCCCACACCCTGGCCGCCGGGACCGCGCCGAGCCACTGGCTAGCGAGACCGACCCGCGAGTGGGGCGTCCCAGGGGGAGCAGGTGTGATTCTCGGGGGCCGGTACGTGCAGCGGTCGATCGTCGGCCTCGCGATCGTCGGTCTGCTTGGCGGATGTGCGGCCGGTGCCACCGTGGCGCCACCCGCGGCGACCCCGGCGGCCGCGGCTTCAACGCCGAGTCCGGCGACCGCGGCGACCCCTGCCGGTGCTTCCGTGGCGCTCGCGGCGCCGACCGCGACGGCGGCCCGGCCGCCGGCTCGCACGGCCAAGCCCATCCCGACGATCGGCGTACCGGCTGATGACGGCGCACGCATCATCGCGGTCGACACGACGCCGGACCCCCGCGCCCGAGACCTGACGATCGAGTCTCCCGCTGTGGCTGCGCCCATGCAGGTACGGCTTCTGCTCCCGCGCAGATTCGAGGACGAGCCGACCGCCCGCTGGCCCGTCGTGTACCTCCTCCACGGCAGTGCCGGCACGTATGACGACTGGTGGCTCGAGTCGGACGTGTCGGAGTTGACGGCTCCGACCGATCTCCTCGTCGTGCTGCCTTACGGGGGTAACCCAGGCTGGTACTCCGACTGGTGGAACGGCGGCAAGGGCGGGCCGCCGAAGTGGGAGACGTTCCATCTCGTCGAGCTGCGCCAGCTGCTCGAGCGGAACTGGCACGCCGGGGACAAGCGTGCGATCGCCGGCATCTCGATGGGCGGCTACGGGGCGATCGAATACGCCGCGCGCCAGCCGGGGATGTTCGCCGCCGCCGCCTCCTTCAGCGGGGTGCTCGACCCGCTCAGCGGCGCATCGTTCCTCGAGATGGACCCCGGTCTGTGGGGCGACCCCGTCGCGCAGGCCGACGTGTGGAAGGCCCACGACCCAACCGACAACGTGGCCGCCCTCAAGGGCACCGCGCTCTACGTCGCCTACGGCAACGGGCAGCCCGGGCCACTGGACAACGGCTCGCCCGCCGCCTACGACCCGGACGGTGCCGTCGAACGGGAGGTCGCGAGCGAGAGCGAGGCCTTCATCCATCAGGCGGCGACGCTGAAGATCCCCGTGACGGTCGATGCGTACGGGAACGGCACCCACAGCTGGGCCTACTGGCAGCGCGACCTCCACCGGGCGCTGCCGTTCATCCTCAAGGCGCTCGGCGAGTAGGACGGCCCGACTCCGGGTCGCCTGCCCTGCCCGGCTTCGTCTGAACGGGCAAGCCCCGTCCGACCAGCCAGCGATCCCGCGGTTACCCTGCCTGCGCCGCGCATGCCCGACATCGAGGCCGGTGGCCGACCGAGCCGCGACTCGCGGGCCCTGGGCTTAGAACCCCGCCCGCCCCGGCCGGCGCGAGCTACGCCAGCAGGACGGTGATGGCCGCGAGCGGCACCGGGTCGGAGGCCAGGACAACCTCGGCCGCGGACCGGACCCTCGGTGCGATGGACGCCACGTACGCCCGCGCGACGGGCTTCTTCTGCTCCGCGACGGTGGTGTCGCGCAGCAGCAGCCAGCCGTTGACGATCCAGATCGCCATCTCGACGAGGTCGACGGCGTAGTAGTCCACGCGGTCGCGCTCGGGCAGCGCCTTGAGCGCGCCCACGGCCTCGCCGAAGAGTCCCGTCAGCTCGGCCAGGAGCGCGTTCTCGGCCGCCATGTCGGCCGGGTACTCGGCTCCCTGCCATTCGGCGAGCAGCGGATCGAGGGACCGGTTGAGCAGCTTGCCGATGGCCGCGACCACCTGCAGCTGGCTCGTGCCCTCGTAGATGTTGGTGACGCGGACGTCCCGGAAGAGGCGCTCGATGTTGAACTCGCGCATGTAGCCCACGCCGCCGTGGACCTGCATCGCCTGGTAGCAGACCCGGTTGCCCATCTCGGTGGCGCAGTACTTCACCATCGGGGTCAGCGTCTCGGCGAGGACCTGGGCCTGCTTGTGGCGGGCGCGGATCGCCGGGTCGGCTTCGGAGCCGTCCTCTGCCAGGGCCCTCTCGTAGACCTTCCAGAGATCCACCCAGCGTCCCGTCTCGGCGAGGAGGGCCCGCGTGGCCTCCAGGTCCACCTTCATCGAGAGCAGCAGTCGGCCCACGGCCGGCAGGACGCGGATCGGCTTTCCGAACTGGACGCGCTCGCGGGAGTACTTGTCCGCCTCGCGGTAGGCGGCCTCCGCGATGCCGAGGGCCTGCGCGGCCACGGCCAGGCGGGCGCCGTTCATCAGGTTCATGGCGTAGCGCATGAGCCCGAAGCGGCGCTTCCCGATCAGGATGGCCGGGGTGTCCGTGTACTGGATCTCGCACGTCGGCGACGCGTGGATCCCCAGCTTGTTCTCGATGCGCCGGATCCTGACCGTGTCGTCGCGCTCGACCAGGAACATCGACAGGCCGCGGGCGTCGGTTGAGCCCTCCTCGCTCCGGGCCAGCACGAGCGACACGTCCGCCAGCCCGTTGGTGATGAAGCGCTTGACGCCGTTGAGGCGCCACTGGCCGGTGGTCTCGTCGAGCGTGGCCCGCGTCGACACGGCGCCCAGGTCCGAGCCGGCGTCCGCCTCGGTCAGGACCATGGCCCCGGAGACCTCGCCGCGCGAGAAGCGGGGCAGGACGCGGGCCTTGGTCTCCGGATCGCCGTACTCCTCGACCAGCGAGGCGATCTCCTGGAGGCCGTACACGGTCATGAGACCGCTCTCCGCCCGGGCCACGACCTCGACCATCATCTGGTAGACGGACTCGGGCAGGTTCAGGCCACCGTACTCGCGCGGCAGCATGGCCCCGAAGAGCTCCGCCTGGCGCAGGGCCGCGATGGCGTCCAGGGTGGCAGCGGCATACGTCACCTCGCCGTCGTCGTAGTGGGCGCCTTCCTCGTCCGCCTCGCCGGCCCGGGGTGCCACGCGCTCGCCGCAGATCTCGCCCAGGACGCCGAGCACGATCCGGAAGTCGTCCTTCGCGTCGGCGTAGTTGCGCGGGGCGGTGGGATAGGCGTCCGCCTCGGAGTAGCCCTTCTCCTTGAGATCGAGGACCTCGCGCAGGTCGAGCTGCTCCAGGCGGAGCTGCAGGTCCGGGTTGTCGAGGAAGAAGTTCTCGCTCATCCGGCGGCTCCTTCGTCTTCGCCCACGGCTGCTCCCGGAGCATCGGCCCGGTCCGTCGAGCGCTCGCGCAGGGCCTTGATGATCAGGGGCAGGACCTCCGCGGCGTCGCCCACGATGCGGTAGTGCGCGATCTGGAACATCGGCGCGTTGGGGTCGGTGTTGATGGCGATGATCTTGGACGACTGGTCCATCCCGGCGCGGTGCTGGATGGCGCCCGAGATGCCGGCGGCGATGTAGAGGCGAGGCCGGACGGTGGTGCCGGTCTGGCCGACCTGTGACTCGCGGCCGATCATCCCCGCGTCCACGGCCGCGCGCGAGCCGCCCACCTCGCCGCCGAGCAGGTTGGCCAGGTCGCGCAGCAGCTCGAACTCGGCGGGGTCCGAGATGCCCGCGCCCCCGGAGACGATCACGGCCGCGTCCTTGAGCCTGACGGTGGAGTAGCGGACCTGGCGGCTCAGGACCTCGAGGGCGAAGTCGCCCGGCTCGAACGCGGGCGTCACCCGCTCCACGACCCCGGTCCGGCTCGCGTCCGCGGCCGGCATGCGCATGACCCCCTCGCGGACCGTGGCCATCTGGGGCCGGGTGTTCGGGTTGACGATCGTGGCGACCAGGTTCCCGCCGAACGCCGGCCGGATCTGGTACAGCAGGTTCGTGTACGTCCTGTCTTCGCGCCTGAGGTAGTAGTCCCCGATCTGCAGGTCCGTGCAGTCGGCGGTCAGGCCGCAGCGCAGGGCGCTCGCGACGCGCGGCGCGAAGTCACGTCCGTTGGGGGTGCCGCCGACGAGGAAGATCTCCGGCCGGCGCCGGCGCGCCTCGGCGATCGCCACGCGCGCGTACGGGAGGGTGCGGTAGTGGGCCAGCTCGGGATGGTCGGCGAGCAGGACGCGGTCGGCACCGTGACGGATGACCTCGGCGGCCAGCTCCTCCACGTCGTGCCCGCAGAGCAGGCCCACGACTTCGTAGCCCAGCTGGTCGGCCAGGTCGCGGGCCTTGCCGGTCAGCTCCAGGCTCACGTCGGCGATCCGGCCGTCGGCCTGCTCGATGGAGACCCAGATGCTCTTCTGCTCGGTCATGGCCGCCTACCCGACGATGTATTCGTGGATCAGCTCCGCCACCATGGCCGCGATGGCCTCGGGGGTGGGCGCGACCGTCCTGCTCTCGCCGCTCTCCAGGACCACGAAGTTGATCTTGTGGACCTGGGTGGGCGAGCCGGCGAGGCCGATGGTCTCGGCGGTGGCGCCGATGTCGTCCGCCGTCCAGACCGGGATCCTGAGGTCGTGGGCGCCCAGGTACGCGTCGAGTGCCTCGACGGTCTCGAACTCGGGCCACCGCTTCTGGAGCGCCGCGTACTCGCCCGGCGTCGCGGCCAGCTTCAGCGCCATCTGCCGGCGGACCGAGGGCGGGCGGGGCGTGTTGGCCGAGCCCACCACCGTCAACAGGCACGGCATCTGGCAGCGGACGATCTCCGAGCCGGAGTCCAGGGCCCGCTCCACGGTGATCCGACCGTCGGCGATCCCCAGGACCGACTCCGCGTAGGTGATCTGCGGGATGCCCAGCTTCTCGGCCGTCTGGGGGCCCACCTGGGCCGTGTCGCCGTCGATGGCCTGGCGCCCGGCCATGACCAGGTCATACCGGCCGATCTTCTCGATCGCCTTCTGCAGGGCGAACGAGGTGGCCAGGGTGTCGGCCCCGGCGAACCTGCGATCGGTCAGCAGGATGACCCTGCCGGCCCCGCGCCAGAGCGACTCGCGCAGGATGTTGGCCGCGTTGGGCGGGCCCATGGTGATCACGGTGACCGTCCCGCCGTGGCGCTCCCTGATCTGGACGGCCATCTCGAGCGCGTTGAGGTCCTCGGGATTGAAGATGGCCGACAGCGCGTTGCGGTTCATCGTGCCGTCTTTGGTCATCACGTCGCCGGTGACGTTGTGCGTGTCGGGCACCTGTTTGGCCAGGACGACGATGTCGAGCGGTCTGGGGTCGATCATCCAGGTCTCCGGGGATCGCGGGCGGGCGCCGGCGATCGGGTCTCATGGCTCTCGGGCCGCGGACGCCGCCCAGGTGACGGGCGCGGCTCCGGACGGCCTCCGGGTTCCGGTGAAGGATAGCCGCCGAGACGGCTCGTGCGCGGCCACATCTCCACGAGCAGCCATGCGGCGATCACGGCGAGAAGGACGTTGCGGACCAGCAGGGCCACGATCATCGGCGTCTCGAGGCGTAACAGCGCCGGGTAGCCGATCGTGTAGATGGCCGTCGACAGGGCCGTGACCGCGACGAGCATCCAGCCCGCGCGAGGCGGGAGGAGGACCACGAAGGGCAGGAGCCAGATGACGTACTGCACGGACAGGACCTTGCTGCCCACGAGGAGCACCGCGATCGCGGCAGCGCAAGCGAGGGCGAGGCTGGACCGCGGCACGCGCCCCAGCCGGGCGCAGTCCCGGCGGAAGCGAAGGGCCGCGAGCGCGATGACGGCGCCGAGCAGGACCGCCAGCACGACCGGCGAGGCGGCTACCAGGACGTCGGAGCCGGGTGCGCGAACCTGCATCGACCCGAACCCGTTGGCGACATCGACCGGCTGGCCCGCGAGCGCGTGGAGCCCCAGGAGCAGCCCCGCCCCGAGGCTCTCGATCTGCAGGCCGCGATCCTGCTGGTACAGGAGCCACCCGAGCGAAGCCGGGCCGGCGGCCGCCCACGCCGCCGCCATGACGAGGACGACGACCGACGCGCAGCCGACGAGGAGTCGCACGGACCCGGCCACGTCCCGGCGCGCGAGGACGTACACCCCAAGGACGGGCAGCAGGGCGATGGGGTAGAGCTTGAGCATCGTCCCCAGCCCGAGCGCGACGCCCGCGGCGCCGGGCCGCCGCTCGACGAGGACGACGGCGACCAGGACGCACAGCACGGCCCACAGGTCGTAGCGAAGAGCGACCGATGCCCAGGCGAGGCCGACCATCACCGCCCACACCACCAGCGTGGAGCGGGACCGGGCCGTCGCCTCGTAGAGCACCCAGCCGGCGGCGACCGCCAGCGCTCCCTCCATGAGGGTGAACCGCCAGATGTACGCGAGGTCGTCGATGCCCCCGGGCGGCGGCGCGAGAAGGGGCAGGGTCATCGGCACGAGGGCGAGCGGCGGGTACTCCACGCCGAAGTCGCGGTACGGGATGGACCCCGCCAGCAGCTGGAGGCCGTACCTGCGGTAGACCGCCAGGTCGCCCGCGAAGATGAGCCTGGTCGTCTCCGAGGTCAGGCCGACGAACAGCACCAGCAGGACGGGCGGCGCGAGCAGCAGGACGGCGGCCGGCGCTCGACGCGGATCGAGGCGGGTCGCGAGGTCGATCACCCGTACATGGTCGCTCGCCCGGCGGCATGCGACCCGGCGGCGACGACAGGCGCCCGGTGGAGGCGGGACGGCGAAGGCCGCCTCCCGGCGACCACCGCCCGGGTCGCACAATGTGGCCGCGATGAAGCCCAGAGCTGCCGATCAGCCCGCCTGCGCCGACTGCGGCACGAAGCCGGTGCGGATGCACCTGGGAACCGTTCCTCTCTGCGACCGGTGCTTCGACGTCCGCATCGCCGAGGCCACGGGCTGGCCGCGGCTGCCAGAGCCGCCGCCGCCGGAATCGATCACCGGGCCGGACGGGCGGGTCCACCGGATCGAGTACCGGGTCTGGCGCTCGCCGGGCGGCGTGGTGGTGGAGGCCGAAGAAGATGGCAAACCGTTCGACGGCTACTACGTAGAGGTGGCGGGCACCCACGACGCGGACCCGGCGCCCCTGGTCGAGCGTGCCCGCGCTGCCATCCGGAGGCGCATCGGGCGGCAGGACCTGGAGCTCGCTCCGGGCGGGGCCCACCGGATCGTCTCGGACTTCGATCTCCGCGGTCGCCTCGTGTGGAGCGGGCAGGCCGGGCCGTACGACGTCGTGGTGGACGGCCGACGCCTGACGTGGGAGGAGCTCGGCCTGGCGCTCGAGCCATTCGAGGGCTGGGAGTTCCGACTCAGCTTCCGCGCCGAGGATGTCGATGCCGACGACCGTGAGCCGGCAGGTGGCCCGACTGGAACGGCGTTCACCTCTCCGCGGTCCGTCGACGCCCGTCTGCATTGACGGCGATCGACGGCGTCAGCCCTCGGTTGCGTCGAGCGAGGCTGCGAGCCGCCCGAGCAGGTCGCCGACGTCGTCGGTGAGCTGCGTGAGCTGCGACTCCGAGGCCGGGGGCGCGTCGCCGTACAGGAGCGCGTCGAGGTCTCGAAACCGCATCAGCGCGTCGCGGCCGCGTCGATGCGTGTCCGCGGGCTCGCGAGGACGTCGACGATGAACGGGTCGCCGGCCGACACGAGATCGGCGAGCTCCTTCCGCGTGTAGGCGACCACGTTCACGTCGCGCCCCAGCTCCTGCTCGACGTCGACGAGCCGCTCCGAGAGGGCCGCCCGATCGACAGGGCCGATGACGAGCAGATCGATGTCACTCGACGGCCGCTCGGTCCCCCGCGCGTGCGAGCCGAAGATCCATGCCTCCTCGATGCCCGCGACGTCCACGAGCGAGGCCCCGATGAGCGCTTCCGCACCGATCGTCCGGAGCACCAGACCGCGAACGTCCGCAGCGATCGGCGAACCCATGTCGACGCGGTATCGGCGCACCCGCCCAACGGTCTCCGACGCCAGGACCCCGGCACCCTCGAGTCGCCGGAGCTCGCGCCCGACGACCTGCGACGGGTGCCCGAGACGTCGGGCGAGCTCGCGCGGGTGCGTCACCAGCCCAGGGGTCGCGTAGAACGCGGCAAGGATCTGCCGCCGGACGCCCGAGGCCCCGAAGATCAGGTCAATGGCACCGTTCATGGTTCAACATTGAACGTTAAGCGGTTCGGATCCCGCACGCAAGGTCCCTTACTCCGCAATGTCCCTTCCGCCGCCGGATTCCTCCCCCTGGATCGCCGGCCTGGTCGCGTGCGGCCGTTCGGCGGCCCTCTCCGGCTCGGTCCGTCGACACGCCGGCGGCGCGGTGCTCGCGGACCGCATGCGCTTCCTCGGGCGCGCGGCGGGCACGTCCGACGAGGTGACCGCAGGCCCCACAGATGCGGGCCACCCGCACCTGTCCGACGGCGGGCGCCGGGCCGACCCTGAGCCCCTGGGCCCCAGCATCGGAGCGCGCGGTCCGACGGCATCACGTCTCATGAGGTCCCCCGATGGATCGCGAGCTTCAGCACGACGTCGTCATCCTGGGGGCCGGGCTGGCCGGGTTGCGCGCCGCCGTGGAGATCTCCCGGCGCATGGACGGCAAGGTCGACATCGGCATCGTCTCCAAGGTGCAGCTCATGCGGGCCCACTCGGTCTGCGCCGAGGGCGGCACCGCGGCGGTGCTGCGCGAGGACCTCGGGGACTCGCGCGAGCTCCACGCGTGGGACACGGTGAAGGGCTCCGACTTCCTCGCCGACCAGGACGTCGTGCGGACCTTCGTGGACACGATCCCGAAGGAGATCCGCCAGCTCGACCACTGGGGCATCCCGTGGACGCGCGACGCGGACGGCTACATCTCCCAGCG
>CAIYQJ010000240.1 GCA_903928275.1 uncultured Chloroflexota bacterium | reverse complement strand
CCGGCCCGCGAGGGTCCGGGCGAGCGGACTGGACCGAGCCTACGAGCTCGGCTCGTAGCAGGCGCCGAAGACCAGGCCCGTCGCCGGGTAGGGATCGGCGAAGGTCCCGGCGTGCGACCCGAGCGCGACCTGGGGCAGCGTCATGTTCGAGCCGGCCGGTGCGACGGCGTGACCGTGCTCGTCGTGGAGCACCGCGCCGGGCCCGAAGCTCACCGAGAACCCGGCGGGCCACACCACGGAGATCCGCGCCCCGGCCGCATCACGAAGCCAGACGGGCTCGCGTGGGTCCGTAGGGCTTCCTTCGAGGACACCGCGCACCGCGTTGCCCAGGACGTACTGCGGGCAGACGACCATCCCAGCCGCGACGGGGTAGGTGCTCAGGGCCGCCGGGGCCGCCGGGGTCGCCGGGCTGGACGTTGACCGGGCAGGCGCGGCGGTTTGCGCCGGTGCGGCGGTCGTGCTCTGCGGCGGCGGGGTCTGCGTCGGCCGAGGGCTGGGCGAGGACGAGGACGAGGACGAGGGGGCCGGCGTGAGGCCGGCCGTGGACGCACGTGCCGACGGCGTCGCGCTCGCCGGTGGGGGCGCGCTCGGCACCACCGGCGACGATGGGAGCACCGGCGCGGTGCTCGCGGATGGAGCCGCGCCGGGCGCCGAGGGGGCCGAGGGCGCCGAGGAGGCCGAGGGCAGGGCGGTCGGGGCCGACGATGGAGTCGACTCCGCGACAGAACACCCCGCGACGAGGAGCGCGATGGCTCCCGCGACCAGGAGGGCGGTTCGTCGACGGTCCACGTGTCCCTCGGCCAGCAGCTGTGGGTCCACCGGGACCCGATGGACCGCGGATGATCGTATCGCGCGCATCCACTGGACGGCGGTCGGCGGAACGGCGGCCGGCGGCCGGCGGTCGGCGGTCGGCGGCCGGCCGCGATCGACACGCCCCAGACCGCGAAGCATCCTGCCTCCAGGCGCATGATGCCCTACGATCGTCCGTGATGCCACGGGAGGAAGCGCTTGGCATCCGTGACGTCCGCGCACCGCGGACGCCGCGACAGGGTCGGGAGTGCGACGTGATCTTGTCCGGCGTGACGGCGACATCGGCACCTCGCCGACGGCGACCGTGGTCGAGCTCGACGCGGTTCGAGCCGCTCCTGGCCGGCGCCACGCGGCCGCTCCGGCACGGCCCCCCGCGGTCGATCGCCCGGACGGGCACCCTCCTCGTGCTGTCCGCTCTGCTCGCCTCGTTCGGACTCGGCGCGGCCCCCGTCGCTGCCGCGGACCCGGACCCGGGCGCGAACGCGGCACCGCTCACGGAGCCTCCGACGGCTGCCCTCTGCCCGCCGGCCGATCCGGGCTACGCCAGCTGCCTGTCGCTGATCCGGACGGACATCGCACCACTCGCCGCCTACCAGGTCGCGCCCTTCGCCGCGCCGTCGGGGTTCGGCCCGGCGGACCTGCTCGCCGCATACAACCTGCCTGGGATCGACTCGGGCATCGGCTCCGGCAGGACCGTGGCGATCGTCGACGCGTATGACCTGCCCACGGCCGAGGCGGACCTGGGAACGTACAGGTCGCAGTACGGCCTTCCGGCATGCACGGCCGCAAGCGGCTGCTTCCGCAAGGTCAATCAGAACGGACAAGCCTCCCCCCTTCCTGCGCCGAACACCGGCTGGGGTGGCGAGATCGCTCTCGACATGGAGATGGTCTCGGCCATCTGCCCGAGCTGCAAGATCCTCCTCGTCGAGGCGACCTCCGCCTCCTACACCGACCTCGGCACCGCGGTCAACACGGCGGCAGGTTTCGGGCCGGTCGCGATCTCCAACAGCTATGGCGGCGCCGAGGTCCCCAACGAGCTCTCGCTCGACGCCGCCTACTACGACCACCCCGGCATCGCGGTCACCGTGAGCAGCGGCGACTACGGCTACGGCGTCGATTACCCGGCCAGCTCCTCGCACGTCGTCGCCGTGGGCGGCACACGCTTGACGACCGCCGCGAACACCCGCGGCTGGACGGAGACCGTCTGGTACGACGCTACGAAGAATCCACCGTGGGGGCCCGGCAGCGGTTGCTCGGCGTACGCGCCGAAACCCACCTGGCAGCTCGATACCGGGTGCGCCAGGCGGACCGTCGCCGACGTCTCGGCCGTGGCCGACACCAACCCGGGCGTCGCCGTCTACTCGGCCAGTCAGGGTGGATGGGTCTCCTTCGGCGGCACGAGCGTGGCAGCCCCGATCATCGCCTCCATCTACGCGCTCGCCGGGACGCCGACGGCCGGGACGTACCCGGCGGCCTACCCCTACGCGAACCCGGGCAGCCTCAACGACGTGATCAGCGGCAGCAACGGCAGCTGTGGCGGGTCGTACCTGTGCACCGCCGGCGTGGGCTACGACGGGCCCACCGGCCTGGGCACCCCCAACGGGATCGCCGCGTTCTCCGCCTCGCCGCCGCCGCGGCCGGCCGTCACCGCGATCACCCCCACCTCGGGACCCGCCGCCGGCGGCACGAGCGTGACGATCAGCGGGACGAACCTCGCCGGGGCCACGGCGGTGCGGTTCGGCGGGGCGTCCGCCGCGAGCTTCACGGCGAACCAGGACGGCACGATCGGCGCGACGAGCCCGGCAGGGACCGGCACCGTCGACGTCACCGTCACGACCCTCGGCGGCACGAGCGCCACGAGCAGCGCGGACCAGTTCACCTACGCCACCGGCGTCGGCTTCCTTCGGGTGACCTCCGATCCGGCCGTCCCGTCCCAGATCAGCCTGAACGGGGCGATCGCTGACTCCTGGGGCCTCAACTGGCTCGAGCTCCCGGTCGGCTCCTACACGGTGCACTTCAGCCATGTCGAGGGCTACAGCGACCCCGCCGACCAGACGGTGAGCGTCGCGGCAGGTGCCACGACCACGGTCGCCGGCGCGTTCACGGCCCGCGGCTCGCTCCACGTCACGACGAGCCCCGCGGTCGCCGCGGCGATCAGCGTCGACGGGATCCCGCGCAACGACTGGGGGATGTGGACGGACGTGCCGACCGGCTCCCATCACGTCTGCTTCGGTCCCACCGCCGGCTACACCGCCCCCGCCTGCCAGGACGTGACGGTCAGCGCCGGGACGCCGAGCAGCGTGACGGGCACGTACACGGCAGGCCCGTGAGCGCGGCGCACGCGGCCGGGAGATCGCTGCCTGCACCCGCCGGTCGCGGGCACGTCCAGTCACCGGACACGTCCGGTCACAGACGCCGCGACGGGTGCTACCGTGGGATGCCGAACCTCGTGAACGGACCTGCTTCCCCGGCGGGCGGACACGCGCCGCGCTGGCGGCGCACCCCCGTCGATCGACTTCCCGGCTGGCGCGGACTGGAGGTATCACAGTGCGTCGCTACGTCGTGATCGCGGCGGTGACCCTGCTGCTCCTGCTCGAGTCGCAGGTCGTGGTCGCGCAGTACGGATCCAGCGGCCAGCTGACCGTGTCGGACGCCAACCCGCCCGCGGGAGGCCAGGTCACCGTCTCGGCGACGGGATTCGCTCCCTCCTCACCCGTGCAGATCACCATCGGATCGTCGTCCTCTGCGCCGGTGCTGCTCGCGACGGTGATCGCCGACGCGACTGGTGCCGTGTCGGGGACGTTCACCATCCCGGCTTCGGCGTCGGGGCAGTACACGCTCAGCGCGACCGGGACCGACACGGCCAGCTCCGTCCTGGTCATGAGCGCCGGCGTCGCGATCGTGGCTGCGGTAGCGACCCCCGCGAGCGGCGTCCTCGGGACGACCGGCCGCCCGGGATCGGACGCCCTCGTGATCGCGATCGCAGGTGCGGGGATCGTGCTCATGACGGGCGTCCTCCTCGTCGTGGTCTACAGGCGCCGGTCGATCGCCTGACATGGAGGTCGATGGGCCGGCGAGCCCCGAGGCGGCGCGATCGGGCCCGCCTGGTCACCCGGACATCCTCCTGGACCGGGACGACTCCGCCGACGATCTCGACCCGGCCCCCCGGACGGACGGCGCCTTCGTCAGCGTGATCCTGCCCTGCCTGGACGAGGCGGGTTCGGTGGCGCTCGTCGTGCGCCAGGTGCGCGACGCGCTCGCCGCCAACGGGTTGGACGGGGAGGTCGTCGTCGCGGACAACGGTTCCGTGGACGGTTCGGCCGACCTCGCGCGAGCCGCCGGGGCGCGGGTCATCGACGTGCCCGTCCGGGGGTACGGCGCTGCCCTGAGTGCGGGGATCGCCGCGGCCAGGGGCTCCATCTGCGTCATGGGCGATGCGGACGCGACCTACCCGTTCGAGCTGCTGCCGCGGCTGGTCGAGCCGATCGCGCGGGGGGAAGCGGACCTCGTGATCGGCTCGAGGCTCGGCAGCGCCAGGGCCCGGACCATGCCGCTCCTGCACCGGTACGTGGGGACGCCGACCATCACCTGGCTCGTCCGTCGCGCGGGAGGACCGCCGGGCCTTGTGGACAGCCAGTCGGGCTTCCGAGCCTTCCGCCGAGATGACCTGCTCGGACTCAACCTGCGCGCGACCGGCATGGAGTTCGCGTCCGAGATGCTCATCGTCGCGGGACGGGCGAACTGGCGGGTCCTGGAGGTCGAGACCGGGTATCGCGAGCGGATCGGCCGGAGCAAGCTCGAGACAGGGCCGGACGGATTCCGCCACCTCACGACGATCCTGCTCCTCGCCCCGGATCTCGGCGCCACCCTCCCGGGCGCCGCCCTGGCGATCGTCGGGGCCGTGCTGCTCGCATGGGCCCTCATCGACCCGTCCACGGTGCAGACGGGGTCGCCGTCCTGGCTCGCCTCGTTCTTCGGGCCGGCGCTGGTCGTGCTCGGGATCCAGGCGATGCTCGTGGGCCTCCTGTTGGCCGCGTACTCGCCGATCGCCCCGCGGCGGCGCCGGGCCTCGCCGCGCGCGCTGCTCGGCCGGTACCTTGTCGGCGGGATCTGGGCCGTGGCCGCGGGCATCATCATCATCGGCTCGCTGGCGTTCGTGCGGCTCATCGGAGCCCAGGCGCCGATCCGCGGCTCGCAGATGCAGATGATCGCGCTGGTCCTCGTGCTGGCAGGTGGGAGCGCCGTCGCCACTGCGGCGATCGCGGGGATCCTCATCGAGAGCCTGCGGCGATACCCACCCGCCGCGCCCACCACGGCCACCGCGGCGCAGCCCGGGGTCCGCCCGCCCGCAGCGGCGCCGGTCGCCGGCGGCTCGCCCGGGCCGGATGCGAACGACGCGGCCAGCGCGGACCAGGAGGCCGATTGACGCCTCGGGGTCTTCGCGTCCTGGTCACCTGCGACTGGTTCGCGCCCGGGACGGGCGGCGGCGCGGAGCGGGTGGCCTTCGAGGTGTCGCGGCGCCTCGCCGCCGCCGGGCACCTGGTCACGATCCTCGCCACCCGACCGCGCGGGAGTGATGCGTTCGATCTCCCGCCCGGGATCGACCTGCTGTCCGTGCCGGCACACGACCTCGCGGCCCTCCTGCGCGTGCAGGCGAGCCTCGCGCCGGCGCTCGTGAGGGCGACACCAAGGGCGATCGCGGCGGTGCGACCGGACATCGTGTGGAGTCACAGCCTCCAGTTCCAGACGACGCCCGTCGCGGCCCTCTCGGCGCGTCGTGCGCACGTCCCCTTCGTCGTGACTGCCCACATCGGCGACCTCCGCGGCGTGCCCGGGCCGATGGGGCTGGCCGCACGGATCCACGAGGCCACGATCGGCCGCGCGATCCTGCGCCTCTCGACTCGCGCCCTCGCGGTGAGCGGCGCGGTCGCGGCGCACCTGCGATCGATCGAGCCGGGGCTGGCGGTGGACGTCGTGCCCAACGGCGTGGACCTCGACCGGTTCACCGCCGGCGACCGCAGGCCAGGTGACCGCCTGCGCGTCGGCTTCCTCGGACGTCTCGTGCGGAACAAGGGGCCCGAGGTCGCGCTCCGCGCCGTGGCCGTGGTCGTCCGTGGCGGCATGGACGCCTCGATCTCGTTCGCGGGCGACGGTCCGGAGAGGGCGGACCTGGAGCGCCTCGCGTCCGAGCTGGCGATCCGGGACCGCGTGCACCTCGAGGGCTTCCGACCCGACCCGGAATCCTGGTTGCGGGGGATCGACGTGCTCGTGCGGCCCTCGGTCACCGAGGGGATGCCGCTCGGCGTCCTCGAGGCGATGGCCGCCGGCGTCCCGGTCGTGGCCTCGGACGTGCCCGGGAACGCGAGCATCGTGCGCGACGGCGAGACCGGCATCCTCGTCCCGATCGGAGACCACGTCGCTCTTGCGCGCGCGCTCCAGCGGGTCGCGCGCGATCCGGCGCTGGCCGCGCACCTGCGCGAAGGCGGCCTTCGGGTCGCGGGCGAGCACTCCTGGGACCGGACGGCCGACCTGACCCTCCAGGGGTTCCGACGCGCCATCGCGGGAAGAGCCGCCCTGGAGCCGGTCGCGAGTCCAGTGCGGTGAGTGGAGCGGATCGCCCGTTCCGCGTGGGCGTGATCGGGACCGGCTGGGTCGCCCGGGATCGGCACATCCCGTCGTTCGGCGCGTTGCCCGGCGTGGAGGTCGTCGGCGTGTACGACCGTGACCGGGAGCGGGCGCGCGCGGTCGCGGCGCGGTTCGGGATCGGCATGGTGGCCCGCGATCGCGACGAGCTGCTCGCCGCCGGCCTCGATGCGGTGAGCGTCGCCACCCCTCCCTGGTCGCACGCCGAGGACGCATGTGCCGCACTCGGGGCCGGCCTGCACGTGTTCTGCGAGAAGCCGATGGCGCTGGATCTCGCCGAGGCGACGACGATGGCCGAGGCCGCGACCGCGTCCGGCCGGATCCTGACGATCAGCCACAACTTCGACTTCGCGCGCTCCACGCGGATGGCGCGCGCCTACCTGGGGCCATCGCCCGGCCTGCTCTTCGCATCGGCCGTCCAGCTGTCGTCGGAGCGGCGCAGGCTGCCGGCGTGGTACCGCGACCTGCCCGGCGGCCTCCTCTTCGACGAGGTGCCGCACCTGCTCTACACGCTCCGCGGGTGGTGCGGGCCGCTCGACCTCGCCGACGCCTGGGCCACGTGGCGGCCGGACGGCCACCCGGGCGTCGTCGAGGCGCGATTCAGCGGCGCCACCCCCGCACGCGCGACGATCGTGTTCGGTGCGCCCGTCTCGGAATGGCACGTGACGCTCGTCGGCGGGCGGAGGATCGTGGACCTCGACCTGTTCCGCGACATCGCGGTCCGCGTGGGGTCCGACGGCGCTCACCGGGCTCGTGACATCGCGCGGACGAGCGCGAAGGCGATGCTCGACCACGGGGCCGGGTTCGCGGAGTCCGGCGTCGCGATGCTCCGCGGCCGACTGTACTGGGGCCACGACGCGCTGACGGCGGCGTTCGTCGAAGCGGCGCTCGGTCAGCGGGCGAACCCCGTTCCGCTGCACGACGCGCTCGCGGTGGTCCGCATGGCCGATGACCTGCTCGCAGCGATCGGCGCCCGCGAGAGGGCGTCCGGCCGTCACACGCCGGGCGGATGACCGACCGCCGGTCCGCCGTGATCGGGCTCGTCGCCATCGGCGCGATCGCGATCCTCCGCGCCCTCGTCCTGTTCTCGCCCGGCGCACCCTCCGGGGTGGACGGCGGGAACTGGCTCGCCTTCGGCACGTTCGACCGCCCGGGCATGGCGTATCCACCGCTGGTCCCCGTCATCTTCACGGCGCTCGTCGCGGCCGTGGGAGCGCCCGTCGCGACGGCAGTGGCCGGCGCGGTCGCGACCGCGGCGCCGGCGATCGCGGTGCTCGGCGTGCTGACGTGGGCACGCAGGCCGGTGGCCGGCATCCTCGCGGCTCTCGCCGCGGTGGCGTTGCGGGCCACCGGCGAGGTCGCCGCCTGGGGCGGGTACCCGCAGCCGACGGCGACGGCCGCGGCGCTCGTCTGCCTGGTCGCTCTCGCCGCCTACCTGCTCGGGATGTCGCGGGTCGCGCTCGCGACCTTCGCCGTCAGCTTCGCCGTAGTCGTCGCGACGTCCCACCTGGTCGCGGTGCCCACGGCAGGCGCCATCGTCCTCATGCTCGGCGGGGCGGTGGTCGTGTACCGGCGGCGTGCGTCGCGCAGGATCGTGGCCGTCGCGGCGTTCACCCTGCTCCCGTTCGCCGTCCTCGCGCCCACCTATGGCGCCCTCCTGTCGACACTCGGCGGTGGCGGCGGCGTCAGGGTGGGCCCGTCCGACGCGGAGCGCGTGCTCGGGCCGGGCTGGCCCCTGTACCTCGCCGTCCTCGTCCTCGTGCCGCTGGTGCTCCTGCTCCTGGGGCGTCGCGCCTGGGTGGCCTCCGCGCTGTCGGCGCGTGACCTGGTGCTCGTGGTGGCCGCATCGGCGGCGGCGACCTCGTGGATCCTTGCCTGTGCCATCTCCGGCGAGCCGCGCCTCGTGCACGACATGGGGGTCCTCGCGCTGTTCGGGGTCGCCGCGTCCGTGCCGCTGGTCCGAGCGGTCGTCCGCGAGGAACGCAGCCGCGCCGGTCTCGCGGCGGTCGCCCTCGCCGTCGTCGTGATCCTCGCCGCCACCGGCCTCTCGGCCTTCCCCGACCAGGTCGCCTACTACCGCATCCTCACCCGGGATCGGTTCTCCGCCATCGAGTGGCTGGCCGCGAATGCGCCCGCGCCGTCGCGCTCGATCCTGGTGGCCGACCTGAGCGGCGTGTCGGTCGGCTGGTGGACGGAAGGGGTCGTGGGGCAGGAGGTCCTGTTCGCGTCGGACCTGCGCTGGCTCCGATTCACGACGGAACGCGACCGGGCGAAGCAGGCCAACACTCTTCTCTACCGGAGCGGGTTCCCGGGTCCCGGGAGCGCGACGACGATCCGCGACGCGGGCGTGCGGTACGTGTTCCTGCCGAGCGCCGGAGCCTTCGGCGTGGATCCCTCGCGTCCCCCGGTCGGCTGGCGGGTCATGTTCGCCGCCGGCGACGCCGTCGTCCTCGCGCCGGCGGCGTGAGCCCGCCCACGACCGTCAGCGACGTGAGCCCGCCCACGACCGTCGGCGACGCGGGCCGATTCGACACGGCGGCCGGGATCGCGGCGCTCGGCCTGTCGGGGATCGCGGCGTACGCGTATCTGGTCGTCGCGGGACGCGCCCTGGGAGCGGCAGGCTTCGCCTCCATCGGCGTGGCCTGGGCCGCGGTCTTCTTCGCGACCGCGGCCTTCGCGACGCCCCTCGAGGTCGGGATGGCTCGCGCCGTCGGTACAGCGCGCGGGCGGGGCGACGCCATCGGCCCGATCGTCCGCGCGGGCCTGGCGATCGCGGGGATCACCGCGCTCGTCGCCGTTGGCGCCGGCCTGATCGCCGGTCACCGGCTCGACGACGCGGTCTTCGGTGGGGAGGCGTGGGTCGCCCTCGCGGGCGCCGTCGCGTTCGCCGGGCTCGCGATCGGGGCCGTCGCGAAGGGAGCCTGTGCCGGCGCGGGTCGACTCGCCGGCTGGGGCGGCTACCTCCTGGCGGACGGGGGAACGCGACTCGGGCTCGCCGTCGTCGCCGCGGCCGTCGCGCCGAGCCCCCAGGCATTCGCGCTTGCGCTCGCGGTGAGCCCGTGGG
>CAIYQJ010000239.1 GCA_903928275.1 uncultured Chloroflexota bacterium | reverse complement strand
GGTCATGGAGATCCTGGTCCGCCCGATCGCCGCGGGAGCTTCCGCGCACCGCGCCGCCATCGGCTTCCTCTACGGCTTCCCGCACCTGCGGCTCGTCGCTCTCGACGCGGTCGCGGGCCAGCTCGCGGCGAGCCTGCGGGCGCACGCGGGGTTCTCGTCCGTCGACGCCCTCGTCGTCGCGTCGGGCCTGGCGGTCGGGGCACGGCACGTGATGACGAACGATGCGTCCTGGGGACCGCGGCTGCGCGCGGCGTGGCCGGATACGACGGTCGTGACCCTCGCCGAGCTCGCCGGGCCGGCCCCGGGGTAGCCCCGCGGCGGTGGCGGTGGCCGGGCGTTGAAGTCGGACGCGGAACGGATACCATTCGGATCATGACGCTGCTCCAGATCACATCCGTTGACGCGCGACTGAGCCGCCCGGGCCTGCTGGCGGCGGCCACGGGCCTCGTGCGTCGCGCTCTCGGGCTCGGCCTGCTGTCGGACCGCGAGCCGATCGAGCGGCTCGATCTCGCGCTCATCCTGAGCATCGCGCGCGAGGCGTCCGCCGCGGGCGTCGGGCAGGATGCTGCCATCGCGCTCATCGACCAGGAGGGCGGCACCTCCGCGCGGCTCGAGAGCCTCATCGTGCGTCTCGACGGCGCCCTCGCCGACTCGCCGATGCCGGGCCGTGAGCTGCACGAGCTCCTGCGCGTGTACGACTACGACGGTCTCGCGTCGCTGGTCGGCACGTCCGTCGCGAGCCTTCGACGCTACGCGGGCGCGACGCGGACAGTGCCGGACGCGGTCGCCGGGCGGATCCACTTCGTCGCGCTGGTCACGTCGGATCTCGCCGGGTCGTACAACGAGTTCGGGCTCCGGCGGTGGTGGGAGCGTCCACGCGTCACCCTCGGTGGTCGCTCGCCTCGCGGCGCGCTCGGGTCGGACTGGGGACCGGACGACGAGGAGGCGGCGATCGTGGCCGGGCTCGCGGCGTCGCTCGTCGGGAGCGACCGGGCATCGTGATCGTCTTCAGGCACGCCGACGCGCGCTACCCGTTCCTCCCGGAGTCCCGCGGGCAGCCCGCCGCGCGCTGGCACGCCCGGGGCGAGGGGCCGGTCGCGTACTTCTCGGAGACGCCCGACGGCGCCTGGGCGGAGTTCCTCCGCCACGAGGAGATCACCGATCCGGCCGACCTTGCGGGCGTCGTCCGGTCGATCTGGGCGGTCGAGCTCCCGGTCCCGCCGGCGACTGCGCCTCGCCTGCCCGTGGCGATGATGACCGGGGGCACGTCGACGTACCCGACATGCCGGGCGGAGGCTCGGCGGATCCGTGCCCGGGCGCCGGGGCTCGTGGCCCCGTCCGCGGCGTTGCTCCCGCAGACGCCGTCGGGCTTCCGCGCGGACGGCGGGCTGCGGCCCGCGGCCCCGCGCCGGGCGCGGGTCTTCGTCCTGTTCGGGGCACAGCCGTCGCTCGTCGGGTGGTGCGCATGCGCGGCTGGCCGACCGAGATCGGATCTGCTCGGCCGCGTGCGCCGGCTCTCCTGAGGCCGCTCTCGATCCTCGTGTCCGTGCTCGGCCGCTCAACGAGCGGATGAGGCCGCCCGACAGCGCCGACCGGCGGCGGTCCCACGAGCGGGTGGGGCCGTCAGGTCCACGGGAGCGCGGACCGCGCCGCCCAGTAGCGCTCCGGCTCCTCCGCTAGTGCGGCGAGGTCGGCCGTGTCGCCCGGCGTGAGCGCCACGCCCAGGGCCGCGACGTTGCTCTCGAGCTGCGCCACGGTGACCGCCCCCGACAGGACGATCGACGCCCACGGGTTCGCGAGGGCCGCGGCGATCGCGACGGCGTCGACGGTCGTCCCGTGCCGGGCCGCGATGCGCCGGAGGACGTCGGCCGCCGGCCCCGCTCCCCGATCCGTCAGGCGCCCGTTCGCCAGCGCCTCTTTCACGATGACCCCGAGCCCCGCGTCACGCGCCTCGTCGAGGGCGGGACCGGCCGACGTCTCGAGGATGTTCCAGGTGGCCTGCACCGTCCCGAAGACGGCCACGCCGTCCGCCCGCGTCTCGAGCGCCCGCCGCACGACATCGGCCTGCCGCGGCCCGCTCGCCGACAGGCCCACGGCGATCCCGGCTCCGCGCACGGCGACGAGCTCCTCGAGGACGGCCGCGTCGTCGAGCACGCCGCTCTCCAGCGTGGCGCTGTGGACCTGGTAGAGGCACAGGTGCCCGCCGAGCAGCGCGCGGCTCTCGGCCAGCTGGCGCCGCAGTGTCGCGACCGAGAGGTCCTTCGTCTCGTTGACCTCCGCGCCAACGCGCCAGTCCGCGGTGTACGTGTAGCCCCACTTGGACCCGACGACGATCGCGCCTGGAGTCATGCTCCGGTCCGCGAGCCACGACTCGAGGAACTCCTCGGCCCGCCCGTACGACCGGGCCGCGTCGACATAGCGGATGCCCGACGCGTACGCGGCATCGAGCAGCTCGTGGCTCCGCAGCCGCATCTCCGACGGGGTCCGCTCGGCCGCGAGATCCTCGCCCCGCCCGAGCGTGATGTAGCCCGGCCGCCCGATCGCGGCGAGGCCCAGCCCCATCGGCGTGACGGCGAGGCCGGTCGATCCGAGCGGGCGCATCTCCATCGCCAGAGCCTACAGCCGCGGGGTAGCGAGAGGGCGCGCGCGGGACGCGGCGGCGGAACCGCGGCGGCTCACGGGTTTCGTGCGCACGGGACGGCCGTTAGTCTTGACACTAAGCACTCTAATGGCAATAGTAATAGCCATGAGCCGTCCGAATCGAACTCTGTTCCCCGGGACCCAGCAGCGCGCCGTGGCGCTCGGCAGGCGCGTCAGGTCCGCGCGGCAGCGGCGCCGCATCACCGAGACCGAGATGGCGGCCCGGGTGCTCGTGTCCCGTCCCACGCTCCGCAAGCTCGAAGCGGGCGACCTCACCGGCAGCCGCGCGGTGCTCGTCGGGGTCCTCGAGGTCCTCGGGCTCGAGGGTGACCTCGACCGGATCGCGGCCGACGACGAGCTGGGCCATCAGCTCGCGGACGCCCGCCTGCCGCGCCCTCGCCGGCCCGACGGGCCGAGCCTCGCCGATGAGCTCTGAGAGCGTCGACCTCGTCGTCGTTCTCGACGCGCCGGAGCTCGGTCCGACGCGCCCGATCGGCGTGCTGTCGTTCTGGCCCGACTCACGCGCGATCGCCTTCGCCTACGCCCGGTCATGGCTCGGGAGCGACGACGCGTTCGCGCTGGAGCCCCGACTCCCGCTGGTCGAGGGCCGGCAGTACATCCCGGGAAGCGTGCCGCCGGCGATCCTCCGCGACACGTCGCCGGACCTCTGGGGCACGCTCCTGCTCGAGCGGCGGGCGGGCCGCCACCTGGGCCCATGGGACCTGCTGACCGGCGTGGCGGACGAGACGCGCATGGGTGCTCTCCGGCTCCGACGCGGTGTGGAGGGTCCGTTCGTCGACGACCGGGAGCCCGCCGTGCCGCCGATCACCCGGCTGCGGGCCCTCCAGGCCGGCGCCAGGGCCTTCGAACAGGATCCGGCTAGGCCGACCGCGGACCCTGCCATCGCGCTGCTCGTCGCCCCGGGCAGCTCGCTCGGGGGCGCGAGGCCCAAGTCCAACTTCCGCGAAGCGGACGAGAGCCTCTGGATCGCGAAGTTCCCCTCGCGGACCGACCGCCGGGACAGCGCCGCCTGGGAGCACGTCTACGCGCGACTCGCATCGTCCGCGGGCATCGAGGCAACGGACGCTCGGCTCCTCACGCTCGGTGGCCGGGGACGGACGTTCGTCACGCGGCGATTCGACCGGGGTCCCGGTGGGCGCCGACTGTACGCCTCGGCGATGACCATGACCGAGAAGCGCGACGGGGATCCCGCCGGGTACCCCGACATCGCGAGGGCGATCCGCCTGCATGGCGCGCCCGCCTTCGTCCGCGTCGACCTGGAGCAGCTCTTCCGTCGTCTCGCGTTCAACGTCGTCGCCGGCAACCGTGACGATCACCTGCGCAACCACGGGTTCCTGCGGACCGCGGCTGGATGGCGGCTCGCTCCGGCGTTCGACATGAACCCGACCCGGGAGCAGCGAGACCACGCGATCGCGGTCGACGGGTCCACGTTCGCCCCCGACCTGCGGGCAGCGCTTGCGACGCACCGGATCTACGGGCTGCGCGAGGACCGGGCGGTCGCGATCGTCCGAGAGGTCGCCGATGCCGTCTCCGACTGGTCGGCCGTCGCGAGCGACACGGGCATCGCCGAGTCGGAGCAGGCGATCGTCGGCGTCGCCTTCTCGGGTCTCGCCTCGGCGCTCGAGATCGCCGGCCGCCGATAGCGGTCCCGGCACGCGCCGACTCCAAGGGCTCGCGTCGGGGTAGCATCGGCGACGTGACGCGCACCCCCGGCGGGACGATCCCCGTCCTCCTCGACGTCGACACCGGCATCGACGACAGCCTGGCGCTCCTCCTCGCATGCGCATCGCCCGAGGTCGATCTCGTGGCGGTCACGTGCGCGGGCGGGAACGTGGATGCGCGACAGGTGGCGGTGAACACCCGCGCCGTCCTCGAGCTCGCGGGACGGCCGGACGTCGAGGTGGCGCTGGGGCGCGAGACGCCGCTCGTCCGGCCGCTCGTCACGACGCCCGAGACGCACGGGCCGCGCGGCATCGGCTACGCGGAGCTGCCTGCCCCGGTCACCGCCCTGTCCGCGCGGCACGGTGCCGACGTGATCGTCGAAGAGGCCCGCGCGCGGCCGGGTGCCCTCACGGTCGTGTGCGTGGCGCCCCTCACGAATCTCGCCGTCGCCGTCCTCCGCGAGCCGGACCTGCCGCGCCTGGTGGGGCGCCTCGTCATCATGGGCGGCTCGTTCCGGTCGCCCGGGAACACGGCCCCCACGACCGAGTGGAATGCGTCCGTGGACCCGGAGGCCGCGAAGGTCGTGTACGCGGCGTTCGGGGCGCCGGACGTCGTGGCCGCGCGCGAGGCGGCCGGCCTGCCACCCCGACCCGTCGCCCTCGGTCTCGACGTCACCGAGCGCGCCAAGCTCCTGCCTGCGCACCTCGAGCGGCTGGCGGCGCGCGCGGGTTGCGCGCCGGACGGGACGCGGCAGGACGGCACCGTCAACCCGGTGGTCCGGTACCTCGCGGACGCGCTGCGCTTCTACATGGAGTTCCACGGCCGCTACGACGGGTTCTACGGTGCGTTCATCCACGACCCGTTCGCGCTCGCGGTCGCGCTCGACTCGTCGCTCGTCCGCACGGAGGCGGTCGCGGTCGACGTAGAGCTCGGCGGGACGCTGACCACCGGCGAGACCGTCGCCGACTGGCGCCGCTCGTGGGGGCGTCCGCCGAACGTGGACGTGGGCGCGGCGGCGGACGCGGAGACGTTCTTCGAGCGGTTCGTCGATCGGGTGGGGTCGCTCGCCGCGAGCCGGGGGTAGCGGCCGCCCGGCCGACAGGACCCGCCCGGCCGCCGGTCAGCGGGAGGTGGGCGGCGATCCCCGGCCGGAGCGGCGAGGACGTGCGTCAGCCCGCAGCCGCGTTGGGCCGGGGTCGCCGGCCGACAGGGCCCGTCCGGCCGCCCTGCGG
>CAIYQJ010000238.1 GCA_903928275.1 uncultured Chloroflexota bacterium | reverse complement strand
TCGGGATCGGCATGGATCCCGGCCTCTCCGACCTGTTCGGCAAGTACGCCGCGAAGCACCTCTTCGACGAAGTCCATGGCGTCCACGTCCGCGACGGCGGCGACATGTACATCGAGGGCTTCGCGTTCGCGACCGTCTTCAGCATCTGGACGACGATCGAGGAGTGCCTCAACCCGCCGCTCCTCTGGGAGAAGGAGCGCGGCTGGTATACCACGGAGCCGTTCTCCGGGGCAGAGAGGTTCATCTTCCCGGAGGGCGTGGGGGCCGTCGAGTGCGTGAACGTGGAGCACGAGGAGGTCGTCCTCGCGCCGCGCGGACTCGACATCCGGAGCGCCTCCTTCAAGTACGCTCTCGGCTCGGAGTTCATCGAGATCCTCAAGACGCTCCACAAGCTCGGGCTCGATTCGACGAAGAAGATCAAGGTGGGCGGCGTGGAGGTCGCGCCGCGCGACGTGGTCATGGCACTCACCCCGGACCCCATGACGGTGGGCGACCGGATGTTCGGCCGCGCGATCGTGGGGACGTGGGTCACCGGGCTCAAGGACGGCCGCCCGCGCGAAGTCTTCCTCTACCAGATGGCGGACGCGCAGGAGACCTGGCGGAAGCACGGCCTCCAGGTCGTGGGCTGGCAGACCGGGTTCAACCCCGTGCTCGCGATGGAGCTCATCGCCGAGGGAGCCTGGCGGTCGGAGGGGATCGTCACCCCCGAGGACATGGACCCGGACCCGTACCTGGAGCTCATGGACACCCTCGGGATCCACCACGCGATGATGGAGATCGAGCCCGGGACGGCGATCGCCTGACGGCCGACGTCGCAGGAGCGGCCCCGACGGCGAGCGGCGAGCGGCGATCCGCCCGGCGAGCGGCGCCCCTGCGTCTGGGGGTAGGCTGACGGCATGTCACCGACCCCCGTTCCTCCGGCGCGCCGCGGCGCATCCGCCACTGACCTCCTCCGTGGCCTCGACCTCATGCTCGACGGGCCCGCCGTCTGGGGCGCCCCGGTCCGCAGCTCGCGGCCGGGCGTCTTCGTCGTCGAGCTCCCTGAGCCCATCGCCGAGGCTCCGATCGACCACAACATCCTCCGTCGATGGATGGAGCGCGTGCCGACGCTCACCCTTGACGGACAGCCCCCGACCCCGCGTGACCTCGCGTCTCGCCTGGCCGCCTACTGGCTGCCGGGCGAGACGGTCCTCTACATCGGCTCCACCTCTCGATCGCTCGGCGGGCGCGTCGCCGCGCTCGTCGCGACGGAGCTCGGCGATCGCCGCCCGTTCGGTTCCGCCTACCGGCTCCGCACGCTGCGCGACGTCGGGAAGCTCAGGGTGTGGTGGGCCGAGACCGCGGCGCCCGAGGAATACGCCGACGCTCTCGCGACCGCCTTCGCGGCTGGCGTGGATCCCGCGAGCATCGCGCGACTGCCCGACCCGACGCTCGTGCTCCCGTTCGCGAACGTCGAGGCACCCGACGGCCGCCGCGAGGCGCACGGCCTCCGCGACTTCTTCCGCCCCGACGAGGCGGCGGCCGTCAAGCCGGGGACCGCGCTGTCCGGTGCGGCTGGCGGGCCGATG
>CAIYQJ010000237.1 GCA_903928275.1 uncultured Chloroflexota bacterium | reverse complement strand
GTTCGTCATGAACACCCGCGAGGAGGTCATGCAGGCGTTCGCGGACTACCAGGCCGGCCGCCTCGGCATGATCCCCGCGGTCCATGCCGAGCACGCCGTCCATGGCACGCCGACGACCGTCGTGCAGTCGCGGCCGGACGATGGGGACGCTGCCGGCGGCTGAGGGACGTCGGAGCGCCGCCGGCTGGGGCGTGGCCCGAGCGGTTCGCGGCCCCCGACGTGCGCGAACCGGCGATGGGACCTTCGGGGGAGGGCGGCGGACCGTATCGGCACGATAGGATGCCGTCCGTGGGGGATCGTCCGTCGCGCGCCGCGTGATCCTCGCCTGAGCGGACCGGGGGCCGTCGGGCTCGCGTCGCGCAGCCGGCGGCGCCGGCGCGCGACACCTGTGGAGGTGGTCCCGTGGCCGGGTCGCACACCCCGCGCTCCGTGCGAAGAGCGCTGCTCGCCCTCGTCGTCGCCGTCGGACTCCTCCTGCCGGGGAGCGCCGCGCTCGCGAGTCCCGTTTCCTCCGGTGCGCTCGCCGGCTCCGCGACGCCGGCCGCCACGCTGGCCTGGAAGGCATGCGATGGCAAGGACCTCGCCGGGTTCGAGTGCGCGACACTGACCGTGCCGCTCGCGTGGGCCGATGCGTCGTCGGGGACCATGGCCCTCGCGGTCGCGCGACACCGGAGCACGGGTCCCGCGAGCCGCCGGATCGGGTCGCTCTTCTTCAACCCCGGCGGGCCCGGGCTCGGGGGCGTCTCCGTCCTCCCGACCATCTGGAAGATGCTGCCGTCCGCGGCCAAGGCCCGGTTCGACCTCGTCACGTGGGACCCGCGCGGGATGGGCGGGTCGTCGGGCCTCGTCGGCTGCGTCCAGGTCGCGATGCCGCTGCCGCCGACCGGCCCGGTGGACTGGCCGGCCGTCTATGCCCAGGCACGCGACGCCCGGGCGGCGGAGAACGCCAGGTGCGCCGAGCGGAACGCCACGATCGTCGCCCACATGGGGACCATGGCCGTCGTCCACGACCTCGACTCCCTTCGCGCTGCGGTCGGCGACCCGAAGATCACGTACTGGGGGATGAGCTACGGGACGCGGATCGGCTACGCATACGCGCTCACCTTCCCGGATCGGATCCGGGCCATCGTGCTCGATGGCAACATCGACCCGAGCAGCTCCATCGTGGACCTCGCGGGCAGCGGCACGGCGAAGGACACGGCCCTCGGCTACTTCTTCGAGCTCTACCCGACGGCTGCGGCCCAGTACCGGCGGGTCCACGAGGCGCTCCAGGCGCGCACCGTCCCGCTCCCCTCGGGCGCCGAGATGACGCGCTGGAACCTGGACCTGCTCCTCGACAGTGCGGCCGGCGGCGAGTCGGGTTACGCGCTGCTCGCGGAGGTCATCGGCGCCGCCGACACAGCGACATTCGGCTCCGGCGCGGCGGCGGCGAAGGCCGCGCGCCTGCTCGATTCGGTCGACCTCGCGAAGACGGTCGACATGTCGGGGCCGAGCTTCGCGTTCGTGAACTGCATCGACTATGCGGACCGACCCACGCCGGCCGAGCAGGACGCCGTCGCCCGGTCGGTCCGCCTGCGGGGTCCCGTCGCGGGGTGGTTCGAGGGCTACGAGATCGTCTCGATGTGCGCCGGCCTTAACGTGCCGACCGACCCGGTCCCGATCGAGTTCCCGAGCGACTGGGGCGCGAAGCTCCTCCTCGTCGGGTCCACGCGCGACGCGGCGACGCCGTACGCGTGGACGGCGAACATGGCGACCGCGTTCCGCGCGAGCCGTGTCGTCACGTACGTCGGCGCGAAGCACGTCGTCTACGGCCTGGGGATGTCTCCGTGCGTGAACGCGTACGTCACGGCGTACTTCGTGGACCTGGCGCGGCCCGCGCGGGACGTCGGCTGCCCGGGGGTCGCGAAGGCCGCAGGCTAGGAGCCCGGGCCCGATCGTCCGTCCGCGGGTCAGTGGTGGCAGGCGCCCGGCGCGCCGGCCGACTCGGCCGTCCGGAAGCTGGACCCGCAGCCGCACGCCGACACGGCGTTCGGGTTGTTCACGGTGAAGCCCGCGCCCATG
>CAIYQJ010000236.1 GCA_903928275.1 uncultured Chloroflexota bacterium | reverse complement strand
GCGTCCCACAGCGCGGCCGCGTCGGCATGGCCGATCGAGTCGGCGATGCCGGGCAGCCGGTCGACGTGCTCGGCGATCCGTCCGTGATGCTCGTGGCTCGTTTCCGAGAGGGAGCGCACGTGGGGTCGTCCTTCCCTGGGTCATCCGGGCGCCGATGCGCGACGGGCGCCGCCGTAGATCGGGCAGCCGCCGCCACTGCCCACGCGCGATCACAGGGTACGGCCCGCGCTCCTCGCGCGCTCCGCCGGGAGCGATATCCTGTCCATCGCGTCCCGTTCCCTGTCCCAAGATGCCCTGCGACAACCGCGGGAGGCGACATGCCGACGGACTCGCCCGGGGCGCCCCGCGGGTCGGAGGGTGGCCTGAGCCGCCGACGATTCATCCAGGGCGCCGCTGCCCTCGCAGCCGCCACGGCCCTTCCGTCCTTCCCGGGCGTGGCGGACGCCGCCGCGGACGGCTCCGTCGGGGGCAGCGAGCCGGGGACGGCCGCTCGCAGGCCGTCGATGCGCCCGAACATCGTCCTCCTCGTCACGGACCAGGAGCGCTTCCCCCAGCACTGGCCTGATGGCTGGGCCGACCGCAACCTGCCGAACCGCGCGCGGCTCGCGCGGCACGGGCTGACGTTCACGCGCGGCTTCTGCAACAGCGCCATGTGCTCGCCCAGCCGCGCGACCCTGTTCACCGGCCTTTATCCCGCCGAGCACGGCGTGACCGAGACGCTCCAGAGTGGCTCGGATCACGCGGACCAGCGGACGCTCCAGCCGACGACGCAGAACATCGCCCGCATGTTCGCTTCGGCCGGGTACGACGTGGAGTACCGCGGCAAGTGGCACATGAGCAAGGACGCGAGCGGCACGCTCCCGGTCCAGAGCCCGCGCGACCTCGAACGCTACGGATTCGGGGGCTGGCTCCCGCCAGACGGCGGCCTCGACCAGGATCCCACCGGGTTCGGTGGTGGGGATGCGGACCTCGACGCCGGGTACGCGGAGCAGGCCGCGACCTTCCTCCGGAACGTGGACCCGCGGTCGCCCACCCCGTTCGCGCTCGTCGTCACGCTCGTCAACCCGCACGACCTCATGGCCTACCCGAGCGTCTGGGACCAGGCGAGCCTCAGCGACATCCCGCCGTTCAAGGGGTCCCACAACTACGGCGCGGACGCGCCCGGGTGCTTCGAACAGGACATCGACCTGCCGTCGACGGTCGACGAGCACCTGGAGCGCAACTTCAAGCCGTCGGCGCAGGCGCGATCCACCCCGATGTGGGCCTCCGGGCTCGGGACCCTGCTCACGCCGGAGGAGCAGCTCGACTACGTGAACTTCTACGCCTTCCTCCACCGGGAATCGGACCGCCACATCGGCACCGTGCTTGATGCCCTCGACTCGCGGCCGGTTCTGCGCGACAGGACGATCGTCTTCCGCCTCGCGGATCACGGGGAGATGGGGCTCGCGCACGGGGGCATGCGCGAGAAGGCGTACAACGCGTACGAAGAATCGATCCACGTGCCGCTCGTGGTCTCCAACCCGCAGCTGTTCCCGGGGCCGGTGCAGACCGGGGCGCTCGCCTCGCTCATCGACCTCATGCCCACGCTCGCGACGCTCGCCGCGGTCCCGGATCCGGGGAGGTGGACCTTCAGGGGACGAGACCTCACCCCCATCATCCGGGACGCTGCAGACCATCCGGACCACCCGACCGCGCAGGTCCAGGAGAGCATCCTCTTCACGACGGACGAGACGCTCGGTGAAGGGATCGTGGGGCAGCCGAGCCACGTCCGGTGTCTCCGCGAGGCCGACGCGAAGTTCGCGATGTGGTTCGACCCGAGCGGCAAGGCGACGTCGGAGTACGAGCTCTACGACCTCGTCGCGGACCCGGACGAGCTGCACAACATGGCCGACCCGGCGAGCCCGTGGTACGACGCCGGCAGGACGGCGGAGATGCGGGCGAAGCTCCTCACCCGAATGATCGAGACGGGCACCGCGCCGGTCCGGTCGAAGAGCTGACCCGAGGCCCGGTCTCCGCTGCCCGCGCGCGCATCCGCGACGCGCCCGGCTACCATCAACGGATGCTGACCCGATGGATCCCGGTCGCCGACGGCGTGGATCTCGCCGCCGACGTGTGGCTGCCCGAGGCGCCGACAGGCGGCGCGCCCCCGCCCGTGGGCCGACCCACGGCCGAGGCGCCGACAGGCGCACCGTTCCTCCTCGTCCACGGCCTCGCCTCGAACGCGCGGATGTGGGACGGCGTGGCAACTGCCCTCTCCGCGGCGGGTCACGAAGCGGTCACGGTCGACCTGCGCGGCCACGGTCGCTCGTCGAAGCCGGACGGGCCATACGACGTGCCGACGGTCGCGGACGACCTCGCGGCGCTCATCGAGAAGCTCGGGCTCGACCGGCCGATCGCCGCCGGGCAGTCCTGGGGCGGCAACGTGGTGCTGGAGCTCGCGGCGCGCCACCCGGGCGCGGTCCGCGGGATCGTCTGCGTGGACGGCGGCTGGTTCGAGCCGAGCCGCGACTTCGCGGACTGGGACGCATGCCGGGCAGCGCTCGCCCCGCCGCGCCTCGCCGGGCGCCGCCTCGCGGAGGTCGAGGGCTTCGTCCGGGCGACCCACCCCGACTGGCCGGAGAGCGGCATCGAGGGCGTGCTCGCGAACTTCGAGGTCCTCCCCGACGGAACGGTCGCACCGTGGCTCACGTACGACCACCACATCTCGGTCCTGCGCGGGATGTGGGAGCACCACCCGTCGCGGGTCTACGCGGACCTCGCGGTCCCCGTCCTGCTCGTGCCCGCCGATGGCGGCGGGGACGAGTGGACGGCGCGCAAGCGCCGGGACGTAGAGGCGGCCGCGGCCGCGATCCCGGAAGCCCGGGTCCGGTGGTTCGTCGGCGACCACGACATCCACGCGCAGCATCCGGCCGAACTGGCGAAGGCGATGCACGAGATGACGACCGACGGGTCCTTCGGATGAGCGATCCGCGCATCCTCGCGATCATGGGGTCCGGGGAGACGGCCCCGACGATGGCCAAGGTCCACCGCGCCCTGTTCGAGCGCCTGGGCCGCGATGCGGTCCCGGCGGCCTTCCTCGACACACCGTACGGGTTCCAGGAGAACGCCGACGAACTGAGCGCGCGGACGACGCGGTTCTTCCTGGAGACCGTGGGCCGCGACGTGTCGGTGGCGTCGTATCGGACCCGGGACGTGGATGCCGTCACCGCGGCCACGGCCGTCGCGCGGGTCCGCGAGGCCGGCTACGTCATGGCGGGGCCCGGCAGCCCAAGCTACGCCCTCCGCCACTGGGCCGACGGCCCCATCCCGGCCGCCCTCGCGGACCACCTGCGCAGCGGGGGGGTCCTCACGATGGCGAGCGCCGCCGCCCTCACGCTCGGCGTCGTCACGATCCCCGTGTACGAGGTCTACAAGGTGGGCGAAGACCCGACCTGGCTGCCTGGCCTCGACCTGCTGGGGCCGGCGACCGGGCTCCGGGCCGCGGTGGTCCCCCACTACGACAACGCCGAGGGCGGCAATCACGACACGCGCTTCTGCTACATGGGCGAGCGCCGCCTGCGGATCCTCGAGCGCCAGCTCCCGCCTGACACGTTCATCCTCGGCGTGGACAGTCACACGGCGCTCGTGCTCGACCTGGAGGCCGGGACGGCGACGGTCTCGGGCCTGGGCGGCGTGACGGTCCGC
>CAIYQJ010000235.1 GCA_903928275.1 uncultured Chloroflexota bacterium | reverse complement strand
GTGTTGCTGGCCGACGCGGGGGTGGCGAACGGCAGGGTCAGCAGTAGCGCTGTTGCCGTGGCGGCCAGGGCGCGGGCCAGGGTCGTGCGCAGGCGTCGCGGTCGGCGTCGCGTGGTCATGTCCCGACCATTCCGGCCGCGAGCGCGCAGGTGAGGGCCCAGGCCGTGACCAGCATGAACGCGCCGATCGCGGGGAACAGCATCCCCCGGAGCCCGCCGCCACCGCGCCGGCCGGCCTCGACGCCCACCGCCGCGGCCGCGGTCATGAGGCCCGCCGACGAGAACGCCTGCGACGCGTTCCAGCCGAACAGGATCTCGGCGGTCGCGGCGAGGACGGCGAAGGGCAGGATGAGCAGCAGGCCCGTCCCGACCGCCTCGAGCAGCGCCTCCGTCGCCAGGTGGGGATGCGCCACGCGGAGCGCGACGACCATGGCCACACCCACCAGCAGCCCGAACAGCACGCCGACCGCCAGCCCGCCGACGATGCCGGCGGCGCCGTTGCCGATGCGCCACCCCACGAGGCCGCCGAACGTCGCGAAGGCGACCGCGGGGGCGGCGAACGCCTCGACGGTGGCCAGCCGGGATCCGGACCTGCTCACGCCCGCCATCGCGTCACGTCCCCAGGAACGCCCAGCCGGCCAGCATGAAGCCGCCCAGCACCGTCGCGAGGATCACGCTCAGCCCGGTCCGCCCGGCCAGCATGGTGCGCAGGGTCGCGATCGTGGGGCCCAGGGCCCAGAGCATCCCCGTCACGCCGAATGCGACCGCCGTGTTCCAGCCCAGCAGGAGGTTGGCCATCACGCCGAACAGGGCATAGACGAGCGCCGGGCTGTAGCCGAGGGCGATGGCCCGCACCGTCGGACCGAGCGCCAGCGTGGCCCCGAGGGGGCGCGTGATCGCAAAGGCGACCGCGCCCAGCAACGCGACGCCGAACGTGCCGTACAGGACGCCGATCAGGCAGAGACTCGCCACGCCGAGCGGGCCGGTGAGCCCGAGCAGCGGCAGCGTCGGCTGGTCGGCGCGCAGCAGGTCGAGGCCGGTCTGGAGGAACAGGAGCCCGAATGCCGCACCCGAGACGGCGAGGGCGAACGCCGGCGAGGTGTCCGCGAGGGCGCCCTTGAGCGCCGCTCCCGGGTTCACGAACACCAGGAACAGCGAACGAACGCGATCGACGCCGGAACGCACCCGCCCCGCGCCGAGAGAGCCGGTCGCCGCCTGGCCGATGGTCATCGACTCCACCAGGCCGTCGCGAGCTCGCGATCACTCTCGCACCGCACGACGGTCGGACGGCATGCCATGGCCATCACGCCACCATGTCGGTGCGCCGTGAGCGAGAGGGTTCCTCGAAGAGACACATCAAGCTGCCGCTCTTCGTCGGTGTGACCAGCGCGCTCGGCCGAACCGTTCGTGCGGGACCGACAGGTCCGCCGCCTCTACGAGGAGCGGCACCTTCGTCCCCAGGCGCCGGATTCTGTCCCTGGGCCGACGATCGGCTCGTCGATCCCGATGTCGAGAGCACCTTCGCATCCTACGCGCCGGCAACCACGACGATGGGGCTGACCCGCGAAGTGCAGATCCTGCTCGAGAGCCTGTTCGAATGACGACGACCTGCGCGCCCCAGACCACGACCGCGACCATGGAGCGGATCGCCGCCGGCGTCGATCCCTGGATCGCCTACCGGGACTTCCTCGAGGACTGGACGTACCTGCCCGACGCGCGCCCCGGACTCGTGGCCGCGAGGCCCGTCGCAGCCGAGCGCGAGCATGATCGGTGGGCTGCCCTGCTGGCGGCCACGGCGGAGGCTCTCTGCGAGCGCGATGGCATCCCGGTCCCGGCCTGGACGCGCGACCCGGACTTCTGCCTGGCCGAACCCTGGTATCTCTACGAGGGCACCGGGAGGATCCGGGGCTGGCTGCACGAGTCCACGCCCAAGGCGTTCGCGGAGCGCAACATCTGGAGCGGGGACCGGCTCCTGCGCCGAACCTGACGGACGAGGCGTATCGCCGGCGACGAGGTGTGGAAGCTGGCCCCGGCTGGGTACAGCCGCACGCTGGAGCACTTCCGCACGCTCGGGGATCTCCGTGCTGCGGGACCCCACAGCAGTATCAAACCCGGCGTGGATACGGGACTCCCACGCCGGCTCTTGTCAAAGGAATGCTCTGTCTGCTTGAATAGCGTTCATGACAGAGCCCCGCGGCCCCGGCCGGGCCGGACGCTACGTCCGCCAGCAGACAGGGTACGCAGCGTACATCCCGGCCGCGCTCCCCCCGCGACCGCCGATCGACCTCGCAACCCTGGCGCCGATACTGTCCGCAGCGGACCAGGCGATCGGACGCCTCGACGGCGTCAGCCGCACGTTGCCGAACCCGGACCTTTTCGTCGCCATGTACGTGCGCCGCGAGGCGGTCCTCAGCTCGCAGATCGAGGGGACCCAGAGCTCGCTCGACGACGTCCTCGCCTACGAGCTGGACGCGGGCGCCACGCGCCTCCCGCTCGACGTGGAGGAGGTCTTCAACCACGTGGCCGCGATGAACTACGGGCTGGAGCGACTGGCGACGCTGCCGCTGTCCCTGCGACTCATCCGGGAGATCCACGAAAGGCTCATGGCGGGCGTCCGCGGGGCCGAGAAGAGCCCGGGGGAGTTCCGCAGGAGCCAGAACTGGATCGGACCGCCCGGCGCCACCCTGCAGGACGCGAGCTTCGTCCCACCCCCGCCGCGCGAGATGCTCGAATCGCTCGGGAACCTGGAGCTGTTCCTGCACGAGCCCGGGCGCCTGCCGGCGCTGGTACACGCTGGCGTAGCCCACGCACAGTTCGAGACGATCCATCCGTTCCTCGACGGGAACGGCCGCGTGGGACGTCTGCTCATCACCTTCCTGCTGGTCCACGGCGGCGTGATCGGCCGCCCGCTCCTCTACCTGAGCCACTACCTCAAGCGGCATCGGACCGAGTACTACGACCGGCTGACATCCATCCGCCAGGACGGCGACTGGGAAGGCTGGATCGCCTTCTTCCTCCAGGGCGTCGCGGCCACCGCCGAAGAGGCGACGCGCACCGCCGCGGCGATCCTCGAGCTGCGTGAGCGCGACCGCGAGGCGGTCGGCGCGCTGGGAGCGAGCGCGTTCCGGCTCCTCGATCTCCTGTACGACCGGCCGCTGGTCAACGTGAACTCCGTGGCGACCGCGCTCAACGTGTCCTGGCCCACGGCCGACAAGCTCATCCGGCGCTTCGAGGACCAGGGGATCCTGCAGGAGATCACCGGCCAGCGCCGCAACCGCGTCTTCCGCTACGGGCCGTATCTCGCCCTGTTCCAGGACGCCGAGGGCACGATGGATCCCCGGGCTACGGGTGCCGCGACCGACGCGTGAACCGGGGACTGGTGCCCCATGACCGGCATCTCCGATCCGGCCCACCCCTGCCGCGAACAGGGTCCCTCCGACCGGCCACCTGCTCTCTTGACGCTGGCGTGCGGTCGCGGCGGCGGGCCTGGCCGCGATGGTCACCGCCATGCTCCAGGGCGCCCTGGGTCCCCTCATCGGTCCCTATCCACCCGGGACCCAGAACCCCCTGCTGCTAGGTGGTGCCGCCGGGGCTGCCCTGCAACTCTTCGATGGCTTCATGGTTGTCTTCGTCGGCGCGGGATTCGCCGTCGCCGCCGCCGGCTCCGTCGTCCTGCGCTTCCGTCGCGCTGACGGGATCGAGCGCCAGCAGGTGAAGTGGCTGGCGGCCATCGCCATGGTCGTCGCGGCCGCGTTCATCGCGGTGCTGCTCACCGGATCGAGCCTGGCGTGGCTGGTGCTGGTCGCCAGCCTGGACCTCCTGCCGGTGGCCATCGGGCTCGCCGTCCTGCGCTATCGCCTCTATGACCTGGACCTGGTGATCCACCGGACGGCCGTCTACCTGCCGCTGACGGCCGCGCTCGCCGGGGTCTTCGCCGCGTCGACGGTCCTGTTGCAGCGCCTCTTCGTCGAGGTCACCGGTGGCCCCTCGGACGGGGCCATCGTCCTGAGCACGCTGCTGATCGCGGCCATCTTCGCCCCCATCCGCGACCTCCTCCAGGGCATCGTGAACCGTCACTTCCGGGACTCGCCCCACATCGCACGACTGCTCGCGACGTTCGTCACGAGCGTGGACGAGGCGATGTGGCAGCCGGATGCCGCCCGGGTGATGCGATCCTTCCTCCAGGTCGCGGCACGCACGCCGGGTGTCGGCGGTGGCGCCGCCTACGTCATCGCGGCCGGCGGCGACCGCCTGGTGGGCCGCACGGCGAGCCGCGGCCAGGAG
>CAIYQJ010000234.1 GCA_903928275.1 uncultured Chloroflexota bacterium | reverse complement strand
GTACAGCGCCGACCCGCCGCTCGCCCAGGCGCGGAGCACGTAGCTCCCCTTCGTCCTGGGCGTCCAGACGACCGTGAACGTGCCACCCGACGCCGCGATCGGGCCGCTCGCGATCTTCGTCCACGTGGAGCCCACCTTGCGCTGGATGACGACCTCCGACGCCGCGTCCGTCGGCCCGGTGGTGCCGCTGAGCGTCACCTTCTTCCCGACGGTCGTCGCCTTCGTCGAGGCGCGCATCGTCACGGCCGTTCGGACGAACAGCGGGATCGGCACGCTCTGGACACCGCCGGAGACGGCGCGGTACGTGGACCCCGCCGTCGGGGTCACGGTCACCGCGTACGATCCGTTCGTGCCCGCCGTCGCTGCGCCGAAGCCCGCGTCGACCCATGCCGAGGTCGGCTGGTCGTACCGTTGGATCGCGACCGAGCCGCCGGGCTTCGCGGCTCCGGTGATCGACACGCTCGTGCCGAATGCGAGCTCGGTCGGCGTCGCCGCGAACGTGACGGCCGTCTGCGGGTCCGAGGTGGACTCGGCCGTCACCGCGACCGTCGGCGTGGACGAGACGTTCGCGTGCTCCGCGTCCATGGAGAACTGCGCGCTCTCGCCGGCGGCGAGCGTTCCGGCGAGTGCCGCGACGCCGGTGCCGACGACCTTCCCGTCCGGGCCGTACAGGGTGGCCACGACGATGTTGTCCGCGGTGGGCACGACGTTCGCGTTCGTGATCGACCCGCTGATGTGCATCGTGTGGGCGTCCGTCGTGCTCGAGCTCGCCTTCGTCGTGAAGTAGTGGTTCGACGCCAGGCTCGTGTAGTCCCAGTCCTCCACGGCGATCCGGTAGGTCGCCCATGCGCCGGGAAGGCCGACGTCGATCCTGAACGACGAGATCTCGCCGGGGTCGAGGATGTCGAGCCACACCTGCTTGACGCCAGTCGCGACGACCTTGCCGTCCGCTGCGAGTGCCGTTGCCTTGATGGTCACGTTGCGGACGGGGACGTCGGTGTCATTGCGGACCTCGCCCACGGCGCTGAAGGTCGCGTCCGGACCCTCCGTGTACCAGTAGTCCGTGGAGACCATGTGCACCCCGTACTCGACCGGCGTCGCGGCCGAGGCGACGACGGCTGCCGTGGGCAGGAGCAGGGCCGCAGCGATGAGCGCCCCGATGAGCCGCTTCACGATCATCTGGATCCCCCGGACAGGCCGACGGCGGGCCGCGCGGGAGCGCGTGGACGGCACCGTGTCGGCAGGTCCGCGCATCCTATCGGCTGGCCGCGCCGGTGTCCCGGCGGTCGCGCATGCCCGGGGCAAAGTGAACGGGTCCGACGATCGCTCGTCGGACCCGTTCGATCAGGTCTGCGTCAGGAGGCCACGCGGCCCCCGGCTGCTAGCGCCGCGAGGCGAAGCAGTCGTTGCAGTAGACCGGCTTGCCGCTCGTGGGGCGGAAGGGCACCTGGGCCTCGCGACCGCAGCTCGAGCAGGTGGCCGTGAACATCTCGCGCGGGCCGCGCGAGCTGTAGCCGCCGCCGCCACCACCGCCGTTGGAATACCCACCGCCGCCGGAGCTGTAGCCCCCGCCGCTGGAGTACCCACCACCGCCGCCGGAGCTGTAGCCCCCGCCGCCGGAATCACCGCGCGCGGCCTTGCGGCTGGCGCGGCACGACGGGCAGCGACGCGGCTCCGTGAACCCACGCCCCGCGTAGAACTCCTGCTCGCTCGCCGTGAAGACGAACTGCTGGCCGCAGTCGGCGCACGTCAGGGTCTTGTCCGTATACACCAAGAACACTCCTTCTCGGCCGGCTCCGCGACCTCGTGTCTCGCGGGGACCGTGAGAGGAGTGTTCGATACGCCGGGCCATCGCCGTCCCCTTCTCGGACGGTCGACCTTGAAAGTACCACGGGACGTTCGGGAGCGCCAGCCCCGATTTTGCCCTCGGCTCGAGCTCGAGCGCGGACACAGGGCGATCTCCGGCCGGGCGGAGGCGCTCAGGGAGCCCATATGCCCGGGGTGTCGCACAATAGGGCAGGTGCTGCACTCCATCGCGCACCGCGCCACGTCCGGTCGACCACGGACACGCAGCTGCCAGGACCCCATGCCTCGCCCCACGATCCGCCGCCGCCGCCGACTCGCGCTCATCGGGGTGGCGTGTCTTGCCCTGTCGGGCGGCGTCGTCCCGTCCGCGGTGGTCCGCGCGGTGGAGCCCCCGGTCGCCGACCCCACTCCCGCGCCGACCGCGACGCCCGCGCCGATCCCCGTGGGCACGGCCGACGAGCAGATCGCCCGGATGGCAGCGAGCCCGCTCACGGTGTACGGGCCGGACGGCTACGCGACCGAGATCGACCCGTCGACGATCGCCGCATGGCTGTCGGTGGTCCCGGCAGGCGGGTCGGCGCCCCCGACCGTGACGCCCCCGCCCGACCCGCTCGCGTCGGCCGCGCCGGATCCGCTCGCCTCGCCATCGCCGTCTCCATCGCTCGACCCGCTCGCGACGCCGACACCCATGCCGATGCCGACACCGACGACCTTGCCCGAATCCGGCGCCGCGCGGGTCGCGATCGACCGCCAGTCGATCGTGGTCTGGCTGACGGACCTGCTGCCGCGGTACGCGGTCGCCGGGCGGAACGCCACGTGGAAGATGAACACCGCGGGCAAGTTCGTCTCCGTGGTGCCGTCGAAGGACGGGCGCGGCCTGGACCGCTCGTCATCAGCCCGCTCGATCATGGATGCGCTGCTGCGCCGCGCCGCCATGGACACCTCGAGCGACATGGCCACTCTCGTCGTGGGCCCGGCCCGGCCGCCCATCACGACGGAGAAGGCCACCGCGATGATGCCGAAGATGCGGAAGATCTCCGGCTGGACCACGTACTGGCAGGTCGGCGAGAACAACGGCTTCGGCGCGAACATCATCATCCCGGCGAAGAAGATCAACGGCACCGTGATCCTGCCCGGCGCCATCTTCGACTTCTGGAAGGTCGTGGGCACCCCGACGGTCGCCGAGGGGTACAAGGCCGGCGGCGCGATCATCAACGGGAAGAGCCAGCCCACCGGAGCCTTCGCCGGCGGCATCTGCTCGACGTCGACCACGATCTTCAACGCTGCGCTCCGGGCGGGATTCGAGATCCTCAGCCGCGTCCCGCACTACTACTACATCGACCGCTACCCGCTCGGGCTCGACGCGACCGTCTGGATGGACGGCGGCTCCATCCAGTCGGTGATCTGGCGGAACGATTCCGCCAACCCCGTCTACATCCGGTCCGTCGCGAAGCCGGGGATCGTCACGTTCGAGCTCTACTCCCTGCCGGTGGGGCGGACGGTGGCCTTCTCGACGCCGAAGGTCTCCGGCCAGGTAGGCGCCGCCGACTACACCGAGTACACGAGCTCACTCCCGGCCGGTGCGGCCCAGCGGGTCGAGTTCCCGCACCCCGGCATGTACGTGGAGGTCGTGCGGACCGTCAAGGATCGGGCGGGCGTCGTCCTCCACCGGGAGACGTGGAAGAGCCACTACAACGAGGTGGACGGCCGGACGCTCGTGGGGAAGTCATCCGCTCCTCCCACCGTGACGCCGACACCCCTGCCCGGGGCCGGCGGGCACCCAGCCGGCGGGGGCCCGAGGCCGAGCTGACCATGAGGCTCGGGACCGCTCGCCCGCCGGGGCCCGCCGCTCGCCGCTCGGCGGACGCGTGGTCGCTCGGAAGGGCTCGACCTCTCCGGTAGGCTGCGGACGTGCACGACGACCGCGCGGAGACGCTCACAGCCTGCGGCGCCCTCGTGTCGATCTGGGGCGCGCCGTTCATCATCGGCGGCGGCGCCGGGCTCCTCGCCGGCGCGGGCGGCGGGTTCGTGGCGGTGCTGCTGCCGGTGCTCGCTCTCGGGATCGGCTGCGTCGTCGCCGGCGCCGGCCTCATCCTCGGCCGCGCCTTCGGTGCGCCGATGACGTTCATCCTCGCGTTCCCCCTCGGCACCATCGCACTCATCTGGGCCTGGGGGGCGATCGCGTCCGGCGGATCGTTCGGGCGGTGGTTTCCGAGCGCGTTCATGGGGATCTGGCTCCTGTGTTCGGTGGTGGGCGTCGTCGTCGTCCTCTGGCGGGCGGGCGTGCGCCCCTGGTCGATCGACCCGCTGGAGTGGAGTCCGCGGACCAGGCGGTGGACGGAGCGGGACGCCGCCGCAGACCGCGGTGGCGACCTTGCCCGCGACGTCGCACGGGCGCGGCGTGGCGACGAGCTGCTCGACGGGCTGCCCACCGGGCCGGGGGTCCCGCGCGGCGGACGCGACGACACCTACGCGCGACGGGACGCCGCAAACAAGGCGGCCGACATCCCGATCGTCGTGGGGCTGTCCTCGGCACGCCGCAGGGGGCTGGCGCTCATCGTGGCGATCTGGGGGCTCGCGCCGATCCTGTCCGTCACGTACTCGGCGGTCGCCGGTGGCGACATCGGCCGGCTCGGGGCGGGCGGGATCGTCCTCGTGGCGGTCGCCGTCCTCGCGCTCGCCACGGCGCTCGGCCTCCTGCGGGACCGGACGGAGGCCCGCTGGCTCGCCGCGTCGATCGCCGTGCTCGTCGGCTTCCTGGCGCTCCTCGTCCTCGGCGCGTTCGCGGCGCGCGGCTTCGACCTCGTCCGCATCGAGCCTCTCGTCGCGGTCGCGGCGGTCGCGAGCGCAGCCGTGGTCCTCTACTCGCTGTTCCGCCGGTAGCGGGGCGTCGAACGGACGGCCGCGCCCCTTGGGCCCCGCCGGCAGGCCGTCCCTCGGCCGTGGGCGCGGCGGCGTCCCGCGTGGTCGTCAGGGCCCGGATGGCCCTTCGCCGCCCTCGCGGGCCGTCTCGCCGCCGAGCTCGTCGACGTTCCACACCATCGTCGCGGAAGACCACGAATCGGAGACTTCGACGAGGGGGATGAGGACGATGCGCATGAGCCCGGAGACCGCGAAGAGGATCGCGAAGGCGGGGAATCCCACCGGCAGCGCGGCGAGCACCACGGCGCTGCCGAACTGCCCGGCCGTCGCACCGGTCGCGGTGCCGGCGACGAACCGACCCTGGGCGCGGATCAGCTGCGATCCGGACGCGAGCCGAAGGAGCCGCTCGTTCGAGGCGAGGACGCCGGCCGCATAGCCGGCGTTCACGACGACCGCCATGAACGCGAGCAGGACGGGGGCGAGATGGTTGGCCGGGAACGCCAGGAGGCCGAGCAGGACGCCCCCGCCGCGAAGGAGGAACGACAGCCGGAGCAGGCGCGAGGCGGATCCGCGATGAAGCCAGCCCGCGATGACGGTCGACGAGATGAGCGCCGACCCGGATGCGAGCGCCGACAGCAGGATGGCATAGGACGCCGGCATCTTGAGGATCGCGATCGCGTAGATGGAGAAGTACGGCCCGAACCCCGCGCCGAACGCCGCTGCCGTCACGATCCGGAGGAACCGCTGGAGGGCGGCCGAGAACGGCGGCGGCGG
>CAIYQJ010000233.1 GCA_903928275.1 uncultured Chloroflexota bacterium | reverse complement strand
GCGTGTGCACGATCAGCTTCGGGGCCACGCTCCAGGTCCGGCCGCTCAACAGTGCGTCGTCGGCCGGCACGGGCGGCCAGATCGCACTGACCTTCATCAACCCGACCCTGCCGATGCCGACGGTCTTCGCCGGTGGCGCCGGGCAGGTCTCGATGGTGGTGTCGGAGCCGCCGGTGAGCTCGCTGAGCCTCGCGGCGACCTCGCCACTCACGAACAACCACGCGATCAGCTGGGGCGAGTTCGTGGACCTGGTGACCACCGGCCCGTCGGGGGCGGGGTTCTCCCTCCAGGTCACGATCGACGACCCGGCGGCCACGAGCAGCCCGAGCTGGGAGACCCTGACGACGAGCGCCGGCGGCCCGCTGACGTTCACGATCGGCTCCGGCGGGACGAGCACGTATCGATACACGCCGATCCGGAACTACTGGTACCGCGCCATCGCTGGCCCCACGACGAGCAACACGCTGCGCGTGACCGTCCGCCAGACGATCGCCGTCCGGCCGCAGAACACCGGCACCCAGACGATCAGCACCGGCCGGACGATCACATTCACCGCGACCGTGCGCCCGGCCCGTCCCGAGCTCCAGAAGGCGGTCGTCGTCTTCGAGCTCTACCGCCGTTCCGGCAGCAGCTGGGTCCTCGACCGGACCACCCGCGTGACGATCGACAGCAACGGCATCGCCACCTGGGCGTGGACCGCGTCCTCGACAGGAAGGGTCTACGTCCGGGCCCAGGCACGCCCCACGCCCGCCAACGCAAACAGCTTCTGGTCGCCCAGTCCGTCCTACGAGGTGAGCTGACCGCGACCGGTCCCTCGGGACCCCGCGCGCTCGTCGCCCGATCCGATCGGCAGCCCGGGTGGGGGCGGCCGCGATGAGGTGGGTTCCGCGGGGCCTGTCCCGTTGCCTCCACCGACACTCGGGGATCGGGTCGCCGACCCGCGGATCGCCAGGACCTCGCGTATTGCACGAGCGCGTCAGGGCCGTTGCATCAGATGCCCCGCGTTCCCGCGTTCGACGGACGCGGCCGCCGTCTGGGCGTACACTCCGCCGCCATGAGCCTCCGGCGGAGCCGCGTCCTGCTCGCCGTCGCCGTCCTCGCGCCGGCATCGGTCGTGCTCGTCCACGACCTCTCGTTCCTCGCCGAGTTCGGTCCGTCGTTCCGGGCCGCTCTCCGCGCCACCGGTCATGACGACCGCTGGGCGTCGACTGTCGCCATCGTGCTCGCCGTCTCCACGCTCCTCGTGTCGCTCGCGCTCGCCCGCCTCGCCTTCCTCTGGCTGAAGGCGCGGTCCCTCGAGCGCATCGCGGGGACTCGGTCCCACGTGGACGCCGGTGCCTACCTTCGCCTCATCGCCCGGATCTGGCCATCCCTCGCAGTCGTCACGGCGGTCGTCTTCCTCGTCCAGGAGAACATCGAACGGCTGAGGGTCGGGGAGCCACTTCCCGGCCTCGAGCCCCTGGTGTCTGGACCGTCCGCTCGGCCGATCGAGATCCTGGGGCTCGTCAGCCTCGCCCTCGCGGCGCTCGGCGCCCTGCTCCTGTGGGGCCACACGATGCTCGTGGCGCGGATCGAGGCCGCGCACCGCCGCTCGACTGCCCGTGGGCGGGCGCCGCTGGTGCGCAGACCGATCGTCCCCATGTCGCGGGCGCTCCGCCCGCCCGCCTCGGTCAACCTCGCGCGGCGCGCCCCACCTTCGACGCCCGCCTCGTAGGCAGGCGGCCCCCGCGGCACCGTTCCCGGATCCGGGTGCCGCCGCGCGCGGTGCGCCGCACATCCGCGTTCCACGAGATGAGGTCGCCATGCGTCTCCGTTCCCGCGCCGTCGCGCTCTGCGCCGGCGCCCTCCTCGCCATCGCCATCACCGGCGTCGCCGGCGCCCACGTC
>CAIYQJ010000232.1 GCA_903928275.1 uncultured Chloroflexota bacterium | reverse complement strand
CGCAGCACGTGATGCGGACGCTCGTGGGCGCGACGCTCGTCGGCGCGGTCGTCGGCGTGATCCTGTTCTTCAATCTCTTCCACTTGGCGTGGACCATCCTCGGGGACAGCCTCACGTCCGGGACCAGCGTCTCCATCGACCCGGCCAACCGGCCGCTCGTCGTGGCAGCCGTGGTGGTGGGTGTCATCGGCGCCTTGCTCGGGCTCATCTTCGGCGCGACCCGCGGGCGCTCGTTCTCCGCGGCCATCGGCGGCCTCCTTGGGGGTGCGATCGTGGGCGCCGCGGTGGGCGCTTTCACGGCCATCGCGTTCTCCGTCGAGGTGGCCGTGGCGATCGGGATCGCGGTCGCCCTCGCGACGTGGGTGCCGCTCGTCGCGCGACCGGTGCTCGACGGCAGCTACGACTGGGAGGCCCTGAAGGCGCGGTACTGGCCGGGGCTCACGGTGGAGACCGCACGGGAGTCGTACGAGGAGCTTCGGAGCCGGATCCCCGAGATGCCGAAGCCGCCTGCCATGCCGGGCCGGCCGGGGACACCGGGGAAGCCGAGCGGGGGGAGCGGCCGATGACCGGACCCGAGCACAGTGGCATCGGCGACGTGGCGCAGGCGGCCACGAAGGTCGGCGATGCGGCGAGCGCCGTCGGCGACGCGGCCGACGCCGTCGGACAGGTCGCGCCCGTGCTCGCCGGCGCCACGGACAAGATCGGGTCGATGGCGGGCACGGTCTCTGCCGCGGGCGGCGCGATCGGTGACGCGGCCGGCGGTCTTGATCGCGCCGTCGACTCCATGCCCACGATGTCGCCGGAGATCCGCCGACAGCGCCTCGCGGCGCTCGGACCGCAGATGGCGGAGGTCGCGGCGGCCCGCGCAGGGATGTTCGACAGCCTCGAGCGGCTCGAGGCCAGTGGTTACGCGGCGCTCGACGTGCCCTCGTCGGTACGGCGGCACCCCGCGCGGATCGCCGGACTCGCGGCCGGCACGGGCTTCCTCGCGCTCGACGGGCCGGGTCGGACATGGCGGGCCATCCGCGGGCGGCTCATCCCCACGCGCGTCTCGGCACCGCTCCCGCCCGGTCTCACGCGCGCCCTCGGCGGCGACGACGAGGCGGTCAGCGACCTCGCGACCCTGCTCGCCGCGGGCCGCCCACCCCGGCGGCGCGGACGACTTGCCGGCCTGCTCTCCGGCACGATCTTCCTGCCGCTCGGCCTCCGCTGGGGCCGTGACCTGGCGTCGACGCTGCTCGAGACGGACCAGGCCACCTTCGACCGCCGTCTCCGTCTCGTCCATGCCCGGAACGCCGCGCGGGCCGCCCGGGCGGGCTCGCCGCCTTCCCCCGCCGCCGGAGCCCCCGAAAGTGCGCCGGCCGCTCCGCGTGCCCCGGAGACGCCGGCGCAGGGCTGACAGAGAGGGCCTGTGGCGGGCCACCGCGCACCGCCCGTGGGCCGCGCGGTAGACTCGCCGCCGGGCGAGTGGCGGAATGGCAGACGCGCCGGCCTTAGGAGCCGGTGCCGCGCGAGCGGCGTGTCGGTTCGACCCCGACCTCGCCCACGATCCGCGTCATCCGCGCTTCACGTCGAGCGGGAAGCCACCCCATAGCGGCGCGAACCGTCCGTCCCGGGGTCCCGCTGCTATCATCGCCCGGCGATGAACGTCACCACCACGCCCGCTCCCCACAGCTCGGTCCTCCTCGAGGTCGAGGTGCCCGCCGACCGCCTCGCCCGCGAGGTCGCGGAATCGGTCCGAAGGCTGTCTCGCCGGACCAGGGTCCCGGGCTTCCGCCCGGGCAAGGCACCGCGCGCCATGCTCGAGCGCGTCCTGGGCCAGGGAGTCGTCCTCGAGGACGCCGTGGACCACCTCGTCGAGGTGGCCTACCGGGAGGCCGTCGCCGAGACGGGTACGATCCCGCTCGGGCGAGCCTCGATCGAGGTCAAGGAGGCGGAGGAAGGCAAGCCGCTCCTCTTCACGGCCACCGTACCGGTGCCACCGGAGGTCCAGCTCGGAGACTACCTCTCCTTCCCGTTCGCGCCGGAGATCGATGTCATCGACGACGCCAAGGTCGACAAGGTGATCGACGAGCTGCGCGACCAGCAGGCCCGCCTCGATCCCGTCGAGGACCGCGGCGTCCGGGCCGGCGACTACGCGGTCATCGGGTTCACCGGGACCAGGGACGGCGTCGCCTTCGAGGGCGGTTCCGCGGAGCGCGCTCCCGTGGTCGTCGGGGAGGAGCGGTTCATCCCCGGCTTCGAGGACGCGCTCATGGGGATGACGGTGGGGGAGGCGCGCGAGTTCGACATCACCTTCCCGGCCGACTACCACGAGGTCGATCTCGCGGGTCGCGAGGTCCACTTCTCGGCGACCGTGCACGAGCTGCGGGAGAAGGTCGCGCCGGAGGCGGACGATGAGTTCGCGCGGTCGGTGGGGGCCTACGCGGATCTCGCCGCGCTGCGTGTCGAGGTCCGGCATCGTCTCGAGCAGAACGCGCTCGATCGTGCACGGCACCGGTTCGCGGACCGGATCGTGGAGTACGCGGTCGCCAACGCGACCGTCGACCCGCCCGACCTCCTCGTCGACGAGGAGGCCGAGATCATGCACGACGAGCTCGTGAGCTCCATGAGGCGCCAGGGGATCACGGAGCCGGCGTATCTCGCGGCCACCGGCAAGACCGTCGAGGAGCTCCTCGCGGACATGCGACCGGACGCGGAGCGCCGCGTGAAGACGCTCCTGGTGCTCTCGCGGGTCGCGGACGCCGAGGGCGTCGAGGTCCCACCGGAGCGGATCGAGGCGGAGGTCGAGGAGGCGCGCGGACGCTACGCGTCCAACCCACGCCTCGCCGAGTACGTGGGGTCGGAGAGGGCGCGCGCATCGCTGCGAAGCTCGCTCCGCCGCTCCATCGTCGTGGAGAAGATCATCGACGGCTGGCTGGCGGCCCACCCTGACCACCCGGCCATCCCGCACATCGAGGATGCGACACCCGATGCGGCGCACGCGGCGGTCGGCGACGAGCCGGCCGTCGAGGCGTGACCCAGGACCGCGCGGCAGGAGGCCGGAACATGCTCGTCCCCATGGTCATCGAGTCCTCCAGCCGCGGTGAGCGCGCGTACGACATCTACTCGCGACTCCTGAAGGAGCGGATCATCTTCCTCGGCGACTCGGTCGAGGACACGATGGCCAACCTCGTCATCGCGCAGCTGCTCTTCCTCGACTCCGAGGACCCGGAGAAGGACATCAGCCTGTACGTGAACTCGCCCGGCGGGTCCGTCACGGCGGGCCTCGCCATCTACGACACCATGCAGTACGTGAAGGCGCCGGTCTCCACGATCTGCATCGGGATGGCGGCGTCCATGGCTGCGGTGCTCCTCGCCGCGGGCGCCGCCGGGAAGCGTTACGCGCTCCCACACAGCCGCGTCATGATCCACCAGGGCTATGGCGGGTTCCGCGGCAGCCCGCCCGACGCGCTCATCCAGATGCGCGAGTGGGAGCATCTTGTCAAGATGCTCCATGAGATCCTCGCCCGGCACACTGGGCAGCCGCTCGAGAAGATCGTGAAGGACACGGAGCGCGACTTCTTCATGTCGCCCGAGGATGCGAAGGAGTACGG
>CAIYQJ010000231.1 GCA_903928275.1 uncultured Chloroflexota bacterium | reverse complement strand
GCAGCAGCTCGACGCCGCCAAGGCCGCGCCCGGTGTGACCGCAGCTGCGCTGGCACAGCTCGACGTCCAGCAGCAGCAGCTCGACGCCGCCAAGGCGCAGCTCGTCGCCAAGCAGCAGCAGGCCGATGCGGGTGCCGCGACCATCGTCGCCAAGCAGCAGCAGATCGACGCAGGACTCGCGACGATCGCGGCCCAGTCGAAGCAGCTGGAGGCGGGCGCGACGCTGATGGAGCTCGCCTCGAAGATCCGCCTGGTCTCGGCCGACGGCAGCACCGCCCTCGCCGCCGTGATGTTCTCCGGGACCAGCCTCAGCGTCCCCCAGGAGATCAAGACAGCCGTCAAGGCTGCGTTCCTCACGCCCGCGATCGACGGGGTCGACATCGACTTCTCGTCCGGCATCGCGCAGGGGATCCCGAACCTCCTTGGCCTCGGCGAGATGGCCGGCCTCGTGATCGCCGCGATCGTCCTGCTCCTGATCGTGCGGACCGTGATCGGGGCCGCCCTCCCTATCGTCACCGCGCTGCTCGGCGTCGGGATCGGGGCGCTTGGCGCCCTGTCCCTCGCCGGCGTCGTCGAGATGGTCTCGGTGACGCCGATCCTCGGCGTGATGCTCGGGCTCGCGGTCGGGATCGACTACGCGCTCTTCATCATCAACCGCCATCGGCGCCAGCTCCGGGACGGCTACACGGTCGCGGAATCGATCGCCCTGGCGAACGGCACCTCCGGCAACGCCGTCCTGTTCGCGGGTTCGACGGTCTTCATCGCGCTGCTCGCACTCAACGTGACCGGGATCCCATTCCTCGGCCTGATGGGGACCGTCGGCGCCGTGTCCGTGGCGATCGCCGTCGTCATCGCGATCACCCTGACGCCGGCGCTGCTGAGCCTCGTCGGGATGCGGATCCTCCGCAGCAGCGAGAAGGCGCACCTCGCGGACCAGGTCGGTCCCGCGCCGGTGACGGCGGCACGCGCGGTCTCCACCCCGAAGGCCATCGCCCTCGTGCTCGTCGGCATCGCCGTGCTCGCGGTCATCGCGATCCCGTCCCCCACGCTGCGCCTCGGCCTCCCGCTCGGCTCCGCCGACAACGCGGACACGACGCAGCACAAGGCGTATGACCTGATCGGCCAGAGGTTCGGCCAGGGGGCCAACGGACCGCTCCTCGTCGTCGCCGACCTGCCGTCGGGGACCACCGAGCAGCAGCTCCTCGACGCCCAGGTGGCCGTCGCCCGGCGACTCGCCGCCTTCGACGGAGTCGTCGCCGTCGCGCCGGTCGGGTCTTCGGCCGACCGCACCGTCACGGCGTTCCAGGTGCTCCCCGCAGAGGGTCCGTCGAGCGTCTCGACCGAGCAGCTCGTCACGGCGCTCCGGGCGGCCTCGCCGCTCGAGGGCGGGGTCACCATCGGCGTCGCCGGCCAGACGACCGGCAACATCGACATCAGCCAGAAGCTCGCCGACGCGCTCCCGCTCTACCTGCTGGTCGTGGTCGGGCTCTCGCTCCTCATCATGGTCGTCGTCTTCCGTTCG
>CAIYQJ010000230.1 GCA_903928275.1 uncultured Chloroflexota bacterium | reverse complement strand
GGCCCGGGCGGCTTCCCGGGCGCGGCCGGTGGCCCCGGCGGCTTCCCGGGCGTGGCCGGCGGCGTTCCGGGCGGGCTCGATCCCGTCAGCACGGCCGGCCGGCGGTCATGGGTGGCCGCGAACTGCACGCGGGTCGACTTCGGCGGCGCTGCCGGCACCCTGTACGACTGCGCGCCGGGCGGCTGATCGACCGGTCGCGGGCCGGCGGACGAGGGTCGGGCCCACGTCCGACGAGCGGAGATGGCGATTGGACGACCGGTCGCGGGCCGGCTCATCAGGCGGCCGCCACTCAGCTCACCGGGCGGGCCGACGAACGCTCCGCGAACGTCAGGCGGGCGTGGCCTCCGGCACCGCCGACCCGATCGCGGCGCACGTGCACCCGGCGGATCCGGGCCCCGCGATCGCCTCGCGAGCGCGGATGAACGCGCGCAGGAGCCGATCGGTGGCCTCGTTGGCGGCCTCGAGGAGATCCGTCGCCTCGGTCGCGTCGAGCCCGCGTCTCCGGGCGAGCGAGCCGAGCTCACGGAGGAACAGGAGGCGGAACCGCAGGAAGCCATCCACCGCCTTGGCCGTCGTGAGCCCCCGCTGGGCCGCGATCGACGCGTGCTCAGTGACCGCGGCCTCGGCGGCGGCGAGCGCGGATTCGGCGGCCTCGGGGGTGGCGGCGTCGAGGTAGCCGAGCAGCCCGGCCGCGGCGCTTCTGCCCAGGGCCCGGAAGGGCTCGCGGTCCGCGTCGGCGAGCGGCTCGTTCCAGCCCACGCCGTCGGCGACCTCCCGGACGTGTGGCCGGTAGGCGCGCGCCACGATCCGCTCGGGCGTCTCGCCCATCCCGACGAGGCGGGGTCGCGTGCGCCGGCCGGCCGGCAGGAAGCCGAGCACCGCGGAGCGCGAGAAGCGGCGATGTCCGCCCGGCGTGGTGAACGCCTTCACGTCGCCGGCGTCACACCAGCGGCGGAGCGTCGCCGGCGACACGCCGATGAGCGCGCTCGCCTCGTGGATCGTCAGCCACGGGCTGGGCGCTCTCGTCCTCGTCACCTGCGTGACCACGGGGCCCTCACCGCTCCCCGTGGTCCGCGCGGGCAGCCCGCGAGGGGCATGAAGCGTCCCTCGGCGCCGCCGGACGGATGGACGGCGCGTCGCTCGGCGCCGCCGGACGGATGGACGGCGCGATCACGGGGCGGCCACGCTCTCCCACGGGCGCATCGACGCCGCGGGCCCGCTCCATCCAGTGACATCGGCACCTGTCGTCCCGGCGGTCGCGGGATGCAGGGGCAACCCGGACGACGTCGGCAGGCCGCCGGCATGAACCGACGGCGGCAGCAGCCCGCTCGTGCCGCTCGCCGCGGGCGTCGCGTCCGGCCACTGGTTGGGCATGACCTTGTCGGTGCCGTGGCATTGCGCGCAGTACGCCGGCGAGTGGCAGTACGCGCAGGTCGCGGCGCCCACGTCTCGGGTGACCTGCGCGTGGTCGATGACCATGTTGTCGTGCGGGACCTGGACCGCCTTCGTGTTGTGGCAGTTCTCGCAGTACGTCCGCGTGTGGCACGCGCCGCACGCCGTGTTCGCCGGGTCCACGGTCGAGACCGCGGTCTTGTGGTCGAAGATCCAGAGGCGGTTGTCATGCGTGGCCGGGCGCTGCCCGATGAGGACGCCCGAGGTCTGGGCCCCGATCTGGGGGAACGTGTGGCACGTGGCGCAGCCGAACGGGATCGCCTCGCTCGTGATCGCGCCGTCCACGACCTTGTAGTGGGCGCCGTCGTGGCAGCGGAAGCAGCCCGGAGCCGTCTGGTGGCCCAGGTTGTTCGGGTACGTGGCCGCGGTCACGCGCATCTCGGGCGTGGCCACCAGGTCGTACGTGGCCTTGAGTGTCGTGACCGCCGTGTCGATGGCGCCGGACTCGGTCTGCGCCACGAGCGGGTACTTCGTGGCGTAGAAGCCCTTGAGGCCGTCGATCGCCGCGTTCGCGTCCGCGGTCGACGCGAATTCGGTGTTGAGGATGTCGCTCGCCTGCTGCTTGATGAACGGCAGCGCGGTGGAGACGTGGCCGGCGCTGATGTCGCTGTCGATCGACTGGTCGACGCTCGGGATGCCGTGGCCCACCCGGTTGTGGCAGTCGAGGCAGTCCATCCGCCGCATCGTCTCGGTCGCGAGGAGGTGATCGATGTCGGGCTGGACGTCGGTGGACACCTGCGCCTGGTTGGCGGCCAGGAACTCCTCGACGGTCCCGTCGGGGTTCGTGACCTTCACGTAGTCGATCTTCTGGGCGCGGGGGTCGGCGCGAAGGTACTCGACGTCCGACACGACGTGCCAGTGCACGCCCTTCACGTCCGACGTGCCGCCGAAGCCGGCCGGCCGGATGACGGTCGCCACGGTCGTCAGCGAGTTCTGCTCGTCCTTCGCGTAGCGGTTGTTCAGGACGAGCCGGACCGGCCCGCCGTTCGCGGTCAGCGACGACATGGCGTGGCACTTCTGGCAGGAGGCGCTCGTGGGCGGCAGCTCGGCGTGGTCCGGCGCCGGGATCGGCTTGGGGAAGTTGCCCGTGATGATCTCCACGAGCTGCTTCGTGCCGTTGATCTTCGCCTTGACCCAGCCCTGGATCCCGGGCTCCACGTGGCACTCGGCGCAGGAGACGTCGCGGTGCGGCGACATCTCGTATGCCTTGAGCTCGGGGCCCATCGTGTGGCAGCGGCCGCAGAAGTCGGCCGTCTCCGTCCACTGGATGGCGACGACGCCACCCACGGTGAACGCGACCGCGAGGCCGGCGCCGAGGAGGGCCGCGATGAAGAGGCCGCGCTTGCTCCGCAGCGGCGGGTGGGGGATCCGGAGCCGGCGGCGCTTCTTCGCAGGAGCGACGGCGGTGGGGGCTGCGACGGCTGCGGCCGCTGCGGGGGCCGCCGAAGCCGCCTTCTCCGTCTCGGCCGCGACGTCAGGTGTGGCCGCCGGCGCGACGGGCGGCGCGTCGGACGCGCCCGCGCCGACCGGGTCGCCGGGGGACGTCATCCACCGATCTCAGCGAGGGCCGCCTTGATCTTGTCCGGGTCGAGGCTGCCGACCTTCATCGAGGTGAGCGTGCCGTCCGACGCGATGAAGAAGTGCGACGGGATGCCGAGGATCCGGTACTCCGACGCGATCGTCGTGTTCGGGTCCGGGACCTTCACGTACGTGAGCCACACCCGGTCGGCATAGTCCTTCACGGCCGGGGCGTCCTCGTTGAGGAAGACCTGGACGATCTCGCCGCCCTTCGCCTTGAAGTCCGCGTACGCGGCCTGGATGTCAGGCGCTTCGGCGCGACACGGCTGGCACCAGCTCGCCCCGAACGTCAGCCAGACCGGGTGGCCCCGGAGGTCGCTGAGCTTGACGGACTTCCCGTCCACCGTCGCTGCGAGGAAGTCGGGAGCCGCCTTCCCCACCTCCGGCGCGGCGCCGCCCGCGGCGCCGGTCAGGTTCACGGCCGTGAGGCCGTTGCCGTTGTCCGTGCGAGCCGGCTGGTTGGCGAGGACGGCCACCGCGATGATGACGACCGCCGTGATCCCGATGAGGGCGAGCGACGTGACACGGCTCCTCGTCGAGCGCGCCGGGCGCTCGTCCGGCGCCGCAGCCGCGATCGTCGTCGCCTCCATCGCCGGACCTCCCGTGCCCTCTTCGCCCGTCCCTGCCTGCTCGCTCACGATCTCGACCGACCCGTTGTTGTTCAGGCCGGAGTAGCTGTGCAGCCCGCCGAAGAAGAGGTTCCCGAAGTACGTGAAGAGCGTGGCGCCGAAGCCGATGACGAGGAGCCACGCGGCCCGATCGCCACGCCAGCCACGGACGACCCGCGCGTGGAGGTAGGCGCCGTAGATGAGCCAGGTGACGAGCGAGGCCGTCTCCTTGGGGTCCCAGCTCCAGTAGCTGCCCCAGGCCACGTTCGCCCAGACCGCGCCG
>CAIYQJ010000229.1 GCA_903928275.1 uncultured Chloroflexota bacterium | reverse complement strand
GAACGGCGAGCTGTCGAGATATGCGCCGAACGGAACCGTGATCGAGGATGCGACGGTCGCGCGCAGCTGGTAGGCCGTGCCGGCCGGGCTGATGGCGCAGCCGGAGAAGGTGGCCAGGCCCGCGACGGCCGTGCGGGTGTTCCCGCCCGTGCACGTCAGCACACCCGGGCCGCCCGATGTCGGCGTGCCCGGCGTGATCGAGAGGGTGACCTGGGTCGAGTTGTCGCTCGTGATCGTGGCGCCCGTGAGCGTACGGACCGCCACGACCGGCTGGATGGACCACGCGATGCCCACGGCACCGGTGGGAACGGACCCGGTGTACGCGCCGAGCGGCTGCGTCGTGAAGGCGAGCTGCGTCGTCACCGACGCGCCGATGTTGAAGGCCAGGCTGTCCACGCGGCTGTTCACCGGGATGGTGGCGGACGTGAGGACGGTGGCGCGAAGCTGGTACCCGGTCCCGGCCGGGCTGATGGCGCAGCCGGAGAATGTCGCGACGCCAGCGGAGACCGTGGCCGTGGTGCCGCCCGTGCAGGTGAGCGTCCCGGGTCCGCCCGTCAGGGGCGTGCTCGGCGTGATCGAGAGCGTGACCTGGGTACCGTTGTCGCTCGTGATGGTCTGGCCGCTCGTGTTCTGGACCGCCACCCTGGGCTGGATCGTCCACGCGACGCCCACCCCGCCGACGGGCACGGTGCCCCCGAGGGCCGCCCCCAGGGGCTGCTGCGCGAAAGCGACCTGGGCGGAGGAGCCGCTGCCGATGACGAACGACCCGGACGCGCCGCCGCTCACCCCGGGCGCGGTGGCCTGGAGGAAGAACGTGCCGGGACCGCTCACGCTGCACGCCGTGAAGGTCAGCCGCCCGGTGCCACTGTTGGTGTAGTCCGGGTTGTTCGCGCAGGTCAGGTTCCCGGAGCCCGGGCCGGCGATGAGCGTGAGGGTGACGCGGTAGTAGCCGGGGACCGCGTAGCCACCGATGTCCACGACCTGGACGGCGGGGGCGGGTGACAGGAGCGAGCCGATCGTGGTGTCGGTGGGCGTCTGGGCGAACACGAGGTGGTCCGGGACGCCGTTGCCCACGTTGAACGCGGTGCTCGTGGTGGGCGTGGGAGCGCCGGGCACAGATCCCCCCGACGCCGTGAGCGTGTAGCCGGCGCCGCCGAGGCTCACCGTGCACCCGCCGAAGCTGGCGATCCCGTGGAGCGTCGTGACCGAGGTGCCGGTGCCGGGTGAGCACGAGACCGCCGCGCCCGAAGTCCCGGTGCCCGGCGTGACCGCCAGGGACACGACGAGGGAGCTGTTGTCGATGATCGTGCCGCTGGCGTCCACGTACCAGACCACCGGCTGCTGCGACAGCGGGGTGCCGGTCGTGGTCGCGGACCCGGGCTGCGTGTGGAACACGAGCTTCGTGAGGCCGACGACGCCGCCCACCACGACGCCGGAGGTCGCCTGCGTGTAGCCGTGCGCGCTCGTCGCACGGACGGTGTAGGTGCCGTCGATGCTCAGCGAGCAGCCGCTGAAGTACGCCGTCCCGGTGCCGACCGCCGTGGCGACCGTGGTGGACGCGCACGTGAGGATGCCCGACCCGGAGGAGACGATCCCGAGCGTGACGGTGTCCGACGCGCTCGCGACCAGGTTGCCGAACTGGTCGCTCACGCGCACCGACGGGGCGAACGTGGCGCCCGCGGTCGTGTTGGCCGGCGGCGCCGTGGTGAAGTCGAGCCGCGCGGGCGCGCCGGTGACCGAGGAGAGCGTGCCGACGGGTGCGGGCGACGTCACGTTGTACTGGGCGGTGATCGAGCCGGACGTGGGGGTGGTGCCCGTGGGTTGGACCCACAACCCGGTGACGGCCACGGAGCAGGATCCGCTGTTGTACCCGGACACGATCGAGATCGTCATGGCCGCCGAGGTGGGGACCAGCGACGCGTTCACGCCGGAGCCGGAGCACCCGTTCACGATCGAGCCCCGCGTGGCGTCGAACTGGAAGCCGGCGGGTGCCACGAGCGTGATGGTGGTACCCGTGACGAAGTCGCCTGGGGCGTCGGAGGTGAAACCCGCCGACCCGCCGAGCGGGGTCCACGCGCGCGTCGCCGACGCCGAGGACGTGTCAAGCGGCATCCCGGTCCCGCCCGTGAGCCCGCCGGAGGGCGTCACGGCCGCGAGGACGGAGGCCGGCGCCACCGCGAAGAGCGAGGCGACGAGCGCGAATGCGGCGGCCGCTGTCGCGATCCGCCGCCGCGCGGAAGAGGAGCGTCCGGTCTCTGACATGACAAAACCTCACGCTGCACTGCCACCCCGTGAACGGAAGGCTAACGCACATGCGGTGCCTGCCGCAGCCCGCCGAGGAACGCGGACGTCGCGTCCCCGACCTGACGGTCGTCGTAGGCGCCGGGGAATCGAGCGAGGGGGCGGGCCGGGCCCGCCCCCTCGCGTCGGGGTTCGCCAGGGGCGCCGGCGGTGGGCCGGCGCCGGTGGGTCACTGCACGTTGATGCGCTGGACGACGGAGGTCCCCCAGAAG
>CAIYQJ010000228.1 GCA_903928275.1 uncultured Chloroflexota bacterium | reverse complement strand
GTGCGGCGGGCCGGCGCGCCCGATCGCGTCCCCGACCGCGCCTCCGCCATCCGGCTCGGCCGGGGGACCGGTCGGCTCGGCCGGGGGACCGGCCGGCTCGGCCGGGGGACCGGTCGGCTCGGCCGGGAGACCGGCCGCCGCGTCGTCGGGGTCTCCCACGCCATCCGGGTAGACTTCCGCCGATGACCGAGACCCCTTCCGCGCCCCCGGCCGATCTCGTCGCCGCGCGGCGCGCGCCGCGACTGACCCCCCGCCTGTACGCCAGCCTCCTCGCCGCGCGAGCCGCGGGCGCCGCGTCCCGGGTCCTCGGGCGCGGAGGCGGCACGTCGCTGCCGGGCATGGTGGCGCGGCGGGTGGACCCCGCGATCCTCCGGACGCTCGTCGCGGACCGCGGTGTCCCCGTCGTCGCGATCACCGGGAGCAACGGGAAGACCACCACGGCGCGCTTCACCGCGGCGCTCCTCCGCGGCGAGGGGATCCCCGTCGCCCACAACAGGAGCGGGAGCAACCTCGTGCAGGGCGTGACGAGCCTCGCGGTGGGCTTCGCCGACGTTCGCGGCGCGCTCCCGCCCGGCGTGCTCGTCGCCGAGGTGGACGAGGGCGCGCTCCTCGTGGTGGCGGACGAGCTGCGGCCGCGGGTCCTCGTCATCGTGGACCTCTTCCGCGACCAGCTCGACCGGTTCGGCGAGCTGCACGCCCTCGGTGCGGCGATGGACGCGGTCGCGGCGACGCTGGCCGCGGATGCCGTGCTCGTCGTGAACGGCGACGACCCGCTCGTGGCCTCGCTCGCGTCGGACCGGGCCGGCCCGCGCGTCACGTTCGGCTTCGATGTCGCGGAGTCGCTCGACCGGATCACCCGAGCCGCCGACACGATCCGCTGCCCGCGCTGTCGGCACGACCTGGCGTACCGCGCCGTCTACCTCTCGCACATGGGCGACTTCGCGTGCGCCGGGTGCGGCTTCGCCCGCCCTCGGCTCGACGTGGCCGTGACGGCCGTGGAGGTGACGGGGATCGCGGAGACCCTCTGCACGATCCGCGTGCCGGGAGGCGCGTCGCTGGAGCTGCGGATCCCCCAGGCGGGCATCCACGTCGCATACGACGCGGCCGCGGCCGTGGCCGCCGCGGTGGCGATCGGCGCCCCGCTCGACCACGCGGCGTCGTCGCTCGCCGGCATCCGGCCGGCCTTCGGGCGGATGGAATCGATCGCCCTCCCCGACGGTCGCTCGGTGATCCTCGCGTTCAGCAAGAACCCCACGAGCTTCAACACGACGCTCCGGGCGCTCGGCACCGAGGGCGAGCCGCGCAGGCTGCTCATCGCCCTCTCCAACACGCTCGTCGACGGCGAGGACTTCGCGTGGCTGTGGGACGTGGACGTGGAGTCGATGGCGCCCCGCGTGGAGTGGGCGGTCGTGTCGGGGACGCGCGCGGACGAGATCGCCACGCGCCTCAAGTACGCGGGCCTGGACCCGCGGCAGATGACCGTGGTCGAGGACCGGCCGGCCGCGCTCGATGCGGCGCTCGCCCAGGTCCCGCCCGGCGAGCGCCTGACGATCGTGGCGGGGTACACGCCCACGATCGAGCTGCGCGAGGAGATGCACCGGCGCGGCTGGACCGGGCGGTTCTGGGAGCAGTGAGCGGAGGCGACCGATGACGACCGAGACGCTCGACCGACCGGCCGACGAGACGCCCCTCCGGACGCAGGCGCCCGATGCCGGCACGCTCGCCGGGCCACGGCCATCTGAGCGGCCGACCGCCGGGCCCCGCGAGGCCGCGCCCACCCCGGTGGCCGACCTCCCGCCGATCCGGATCCTCCACCTCTGGCCGCGCCTCCTCAACGTGGCCGGCGACGGCGGGAACGTCACCGCGATCGAGGCGCGCGCGCGCTGGCGCGGGATCGGCACCGAGACCGTCTCGTACGAGGCCGACGACCCCGTGCCGGACGTGGCGGCGTTCGACATCGTCTTCGCCCAGGGCGGGCAGGACGTGGAGATGACGCTCGTCGCGCGCGACCTGCCGCGGATCGCCGGGGCGCTGCGGGATGCGGCCGACGCCGGGGTCGTCATGCTCCCCGTCTGCGCCGGGCTCCAGCTCTTCGGGCATCGCTACGTCCCAAACAGCGGCGAGGCACTCGAGGGCGCCCACGTGCTCGATCTCGAGACGCTCGGCGGCAGCCAGCGCTTCATGCAGCACGCCGCGTGCGAGGTGACGATCGACGGCGAGACCGCGACGGTCGTGGGCTTCGAGAACCACTCAGGCGTGACGGAGCTCGGGCCGGGCGTCGAGCCGTTCGGGCGCGTGGTGGCCGGGGCGGGGAACAACGGCACGGACGGCCGCGAGGGGGCCCGCCGCGACAACGTGTTCGCGACGTACCTCCACGGACCGGTCCTGCCGAAGAACCCGTGGCTCGCCGACCAGCTCGCGCGGATCGCGCTGAGCCGGCGGACAGGGGCGCCAGTGGTCCTCGCCCCGCTCGACGACGCCGTCGAGACGCGCAACCACGACGTGGCGCTGGCCAAGGCGATGCGGAACCGCGGCCAGCGGACCGCGCTCACGCCGGCCACGCTGCACCGCCGGGGCAGGTAGCCCGGCCCGACGCGCAGCGGCGGTCGGCGTCCGGGCGCGCCGTCCTCCGCTCTCGCGCGCCTCGTCGACGCTGGACCTCGCCTCAGGACCCGCCGTGGGTGGACCCGCCGTGGGTGGCCGGGTGGAGGTCCGGCCGGGCCCGCCGCAGCCAGTCGCGGAGCGCCCACTCGCTCGTCCGGAACGCGATCTCGGGCCACGGGATCGCGTCCGGCGCGAACGGCCGGACCTCGAGCGCCTCGCGGGTCGTGCGCGGCTCGCCGCCGACGATCGTGGCCTCGAACGCGACCACGACGATCGCCGCCTCCGGGCGCGAGTAGAGCCCCACGATCTCGCCCGGCTCCACCACGACCCCGATCTCCTCGAGCGTCTCGCGCACCGCGGCCTCGCGCACGGTCTCGTCGATCTCCAGGAAGCCGCCCGGCTGCGCCCAGAGGCCGCGCGCGGGCTCGATGCCGCGGCGCAGCAGCAGGACCTCGCCGTTCGCGGTGATCGGCAGCGTCGTGACGACGAGACGAGGGTTCACGTACGCGATGAAGCCGCACTCGGTGCACGCGAGCCGATCGCGGTCCTCGCCTTCGATGGGACCCAGCTCCAGGCGGGCGCCGCACCGCGTGCAGTGGTTGAGCGTGGCCGCGAGCCACGAAGGCACGCCGCCACGCGAATCGTCCTCCGCGAGCATCGCGCGCTCGAGCCCGATCGCCTGGTCCTCGGTGAGGAACGCGTCCGGCTCGTCAAGCGCGACCGGCAGCGGGCCGTCCACGCGCAGGTCGGTCCTGCCGTGGAGGGAGCCACCCGGGAGCGGGCGCGGCTCGCTCATGCCGGCAGCACGAGCGCGATCGCGGCGCCGATCCCGACGAAGCCGACGGCCGGGACCAGGAGCCAGGCCAGGCGGAACATGCCCTTGACGCGGTCCACCGGCATCCACGCCCAGGCGGAGCGCCAGATCCGGACGGAGGCGTCCGCGAGGGCGATCGCGAGCGGCGGACTGCCGACGACCACGCACAGCTTCACGAGCGGGCTGCCGGGGCCGGCGCCGAACTCGAGCGCCGTGATGGCGACCGCGCCGGCGAGGAAGGCGACGGCGGAGAGGTAGATGAACCAGTCGTGGGGAAGGCGCGTGGGCCGCGTCTCCGGGACCGAACGGGGCACGGCGGCGGGGGCCCGCGGAGCGGCGGCGGCCGTCGCGGCGGTGGCAGGGGACCCGGGCGCGGGAGCGTGTGTCACGCCCCGAGTGTACCCCTGCGCATCCGGGCGGGGCCGCCGGCCTTCCCAGGGCCGCGAGCCGTCCCGGGGCCGCCGGCCTCCCCGGGGTCACCGGACTTCCCGGGCGGACCCGGGTCGTGGCGGCATGGTACGGATGACGTATGGGCCGCCGCTGGGGCCCGGCGTAGAGTGGGTGCGGGAGCGCCGCCGCGGCCCGGATGTCTCCGCGCCGCTCGCACGCGTTGGCTCGCAGCCGAGGTCAGTCGCCCGCGATGACCGCCACAGCTTCCGGCAGCGTCCGGTCGGCCGCCTGGATCGTCGTGCTCGGGGGGGGCATGGCGGCCGCGGTCGTCGCCGCTCTCCTGCCCGCGGGTTCGCTGGGGGCGGCGACCGTCATGGTGGCGGCCCAGGGATTCTCTCTCGTCGCGGTGATCTGGCGGTTCCGGGCCACGCCACCGCAGCCGGCCCTGCCGTGGATCGTCTTCTTCGTCGGCGTGGCCCTCTCGGCCGTCGCGGACGCGGCGAGCAGCGCGATGGGCCAGCCGATGCGCTGGGCCGCCAGCCAGCCCGCCCTCGACCTCCTGCATGTCGTCTCCTACGGCATGCTCGCCGCCGGCATCGCCCTCGCCGCACGCTCGCGCGGCGCCGGCCGGGATCCGGCCGAGATCGTGGACGCGCTCATCGTCACGGCGACCGCGGGCGTCGCAGTCTTCGCGCTGCTCCTCGGCACGCACGTGCCGGGAGGGGCCGGCACGCCGGAGCGCGCCGCCGCCTTCGCGGTCGTCCTTCTCGACGTCGTCATGCTGGGCCTCGGCACGCTCGTGTTCATCCGGCTGGGGCGGCTCACGGGCGCGATGGCACTGCTCGCCGGCGCGCTGGTGGCGAACCTCCTTGCGGACACGCTGTACGCGGACGGTGTGCTCGGCGAAATGGCGCTGCCGAGCCAGGGCGCCGTCTCGTTCGCCATCCTCGCGTCGATCTGCTTCGCCGCGGCGATGCTTCATCCCGCCATCCCTGACCTGCTGCGCGTCCGGCCCGCGGTCACACCGCTCAGCGCGCGGCTCCGGCTCGAGCTCCTCACCGTGATGGCGCTCGTGGCGGCAGTCGTGGCCCTGGCCGGCCAGTTCTTCGGCGAGGACGCAACCGTAGACGTGGCGACCGACGTGCTCGTGCTCGTCATCGTCGCGCTCTTCGCGATCCGGGCGTGGATGCTCGCCACGGCGGCGGAGCGGCAGGGGGCGGCGTTGGCGCGGACGCAGACCGACCTGGCGCGGAGTTCGGCGCTTCTCGCGGGGATCTCCGATGCGATGCCGGGGGCGGTATTCGCCGGCGACCTCGCGACCCAGACGCTCGACTACGCGAGCCCGGGCCTGAGGACGCTGCTCGGCATGGATCCGGCGTCGGCGATCGGGAGGCCCGGCTGGATCGTGGAGCGGACGCATCCCGACGACCGGCGAGTGTTCATGGCCCGCTCGCAGGCAGCGCGCTCCGCCGGCAGCGCCTTCGTGTCCCACGAGAACCGGATGCGGACCGAGGACGGCAGCTACCGGCACATCGCGAGCACGGTCCGGTATGTCCAGGGGCCCGACGGAAACCGGAACCGGTTCGTTGGCGTGGGGATCGACGTGTCGGACCGGGTCGCGGCGGAAGACGCGCTCCGGGCCTCGCACGACCTGGTGGAGCAGATCGTCGCGACGAGCCCGGGGATCATGTTCCGGGGTCGGCTCGTGCCGCGCGTCCTCGACTTCGTGAGTGCCGGGGTCGAGACGCTCCTCGGCTACTCCCCGGATGAGATCGTCGGGGTCGAGGACTGGATCCCCATGCACATGCATCCCGAGGATGCCGGTCCGCAGCTCGAGGCCGTCCGCATCCTCGCGCAGCAGGGCGGCGGCGAGGATACGCGTGTCGTTCGGATCCGGGCGGCGGACGGATCGTATCGCGCGCTCCTCGCCACGTTCCGGGTCCGCGTGGACGCCGACAACCAGCCCGAGTACTTCGCGTCTGCGATCGATGTCACAGAGCAGCAGGAGGTCGACGCCCGGCTCCGGGAGCGCGAGGCGTTCGTCGCGGACATCCTCCAGACGAGCCCCGCGGTCATCTTCGCGGGTCGCGCGGACACGGACACCGTGGAGTTCGTCAGCGCCAGTGTCGAGCAGGTCCTCGGCTACGCGCCCGACGAGGTGGTGGGGGTCCCCGGGTTCGTGTGGGAGCGCGTCCATCCCGACGACGTGGCGCTGATGCGGGCCGAGCACAGGCCTGGCGTCACGACCGGTCTGGTCGACGTCGGCGAGGTTCGCCGCTTCCGCAGGAAGGATGGGGCATACAGCTTCCTCACGATGGCGACCCACGTCAGCACGGACGTGACCGGCGTCCGGCGGTTCGTCTCGAGCGCCATGGACATCACCGACCGGATCGCGCTGGAGGGGGAGCTCGTCGCGGCCCGCGAACGAGCCGAGGACGCGAGCCGGGCGAAGATGGAGTTCCTGTCGCTCGTGAGCCACGAGCTGCGGACGCCGCTGAACGCGATCCTCGGCTTCGGCGAGCTCCTCGACCGGGCCGACCTCGCGGGCGAGGACAGGGAGAGCGTCACCTACATCATCGAGGCCGGCCGGAACCTGCTGCGGCTCATCGACCGGATCCTCGACTACGTGCGCCTCGAATCCGGACGGCTCAACCTCGAGGTCGGCGCGATCATCCCGGCGCAGATCGTTCGCCTGGCCGTGTCCCACGTGACTGCCCTGGCGGTGGAGCGAGGTGTCACGATCGATGACCGGACCGGCCCATTCGCCGATCTCGTGTGCTCGGGGGACGGCCGCCGGCTGGGGACGATCGTCGAAGGCCTGCTGGACAACGCGATCCACCACGGCGGACCCGGGGTCACGATCTCGGTCTCGCTCCTCCCGACGGAAGACGGCGGGTCACGGATCGTCGTCGCCGACGACGGGGTGGGCATGACGGATGAGCAGGCGACCGACGCGCTCTCGCCCCTGAGCCGGAACGGGATCGGCACGGGCGTGGCGATCGGGCTCTCCCTGGCGCGTCGCCTGGCCGAAGCGATGGGCGGCACGCTGGCGATCGGGTCGAGACCCGGCAGCGGCACCACCGTGTGGGTGACCCTGCCGGCCTTCGTCGAGGATGCCCCGGTCGAGCCCGCAGTCGAAGGCGCCACGGCGGGCGGAAGGGGCGCGAGATGACGATCCAGGACGAGCGGCTCGGCGCGGCGCGCATCGGGATCGTGGACGACGAGACCGCGAACGTCCGTGTCCTCGAGCGCTTCCTCGGCCTGGCCGGCTTCCGGGCGACACACTCGTGGACCGACCCGGAGGCCGCGCTCGCGGACCTCGCGACCGAGCGGGTGGATCTCCTGCTCCTCGACCTGATCATGCCCCGGGTCGATGGCTACGCGTTCATGGAGCGGCTCCGAACGTCCGAGTCGGAGGCGGGACGCACGCCGGTCATCGTGCTCACGGCCGACGCGACGCCGGCCGCGCGGCTCCGCGCGCTGGGTCTCGGCGCGTCGGACTTCCTCACGAAGCCGTTCGACCCCACCGAGGTCAGCCTCCGGATCCGCAACCTCCTCATCGGGCACTTCCTCGAGATCGACCTGCTGGCGGAGAAGGCGTCCCTCGAGACACAGGTCCGCGCGCGGACGGCCGCCCTGCGGGAGAGCTTCGACAACGTCAGGCGACTCTTCGAGCAGCGGGAGCAGCTGTTCCAGCGCCTCGTGACGGCGCAGGAGGAAGAGCGCCGGCGCGTGGCGGCCGACATCCACGATGACACGATCCAGACGATGGCCGCGCTCGGCATCCGCCTCGAGCTCGCGCGGCGGCAGGCCGGATCCGACGAGCTCGGCCGCCAGCTCGACCTGGCGATCGAGGCGGTCCACCTGGCGACGCGAAGTCTTCGCGATCTCCTCTTCGAGCTGCACCCGGTCGTCCTCGATCGCGACGGGCTCGAGGCGGCGCTCCGCGCCGAGACTGGCAGGTCGGCCCTCGGCGGCGACGAGGACGCGCCCGTGGTCGACCTCGAGGTCTCCCTCGACGCCGAGCCCGAGGAGCAGACGCGGGTGACGGTCTACCGGATCGCGCAGGAGGCGCTGCGGAATGCGCGCCGCCACTCCGGCGCTACGCACATCCGGCTCGTGGCGCGGAGCGACCAGGGCGGGATCCGTCTCATCGTCGCCGACGACGGGCGCGGGATCGACCCGGAGGCGCGTCACCGGCAGGCTCCCGGCCACCTCGGGCTGTCGTCGATGCGCGAGCGAGCGGAGATCGCCGGTGGGACGTGGACGGTCATGTCCGAGCCGGGAGTGGGGACCACGGTCGAGGCCTGGATCCCCCTGAGGTTCGAGCGGCCGACGATCCCGCCGGAGCTGCTCATGGATATCGGTGTCGTCCGGACCTCGGTCGCAGACTTCGTGGACGCCGTGCCGGCCGCGGAGGATCGCGACGTGCCGGTTGCGGACGACCGCGCGGCATCGGACCAGGAGACCTTCTGGTGAGCGGCCCGCCGCCCGGACGGATCCTGGTGATGCTCGTCGACGACGACCGGCTCGTCCGGGAGACCTTCGGCGACCTGTTCCGGGCCGAGTCGGACTTCGACATGGCCGGGGCCGCGGCGGACGCGGAAGAGGCCGTGGCCGTGGCGGGGGCCGAGCGGCCGGACGTGGCCGTCGTGGACGTGAAGATGCCGGGCGGCGGCCCGGCCGCCACGCGCGGGATCATCGCGGTCTCGCGCGGGACCCGTGTGCTCGCCATGTCCGCCTACGACGACCCGACGAGCGTGCGCGAGATGATCCGCGCCGGCGCCATCGGCTACGTGGTGAAGGGCGGACCGGCGACGGAGATCATCGACGCGGTGCGTCGCGCTGCCATGGGCCTCGGGCACCTCTCGGCGGGCGTGGCCGTGGATGTCGTGCGGGAGCTCGCCGGCAAGCTCGATCGCGAGGAACGGGACGCCGAGCGAGAGCGTGACCTGCGGGATCGCGTCGACCGCGCCCTCCAGCCCGGGGCGATCCGGGCCGTCTACCAGCCGATCGTCGACCTCGAGCTCGGGCGGATCGCGGGCGTGGAATCGCTCGCGCGGTTCGACATCGAGCCGCAGCGCCCGCCCGACCAGTGGTTCGGGGACGCGGCCCTGATCGGGGCCGGAGTGGACCTGGAGATCGCCGCCATCCGGGCGCAGGTGAAGGCGTTCGACGGTCCAGCGCTCGGGAAAGCGTACGTCGCCCTGAACGTCTCGCCGGAGGCTGCGCTCCGCGGAGACGTCTTCGTGGAGCTCGCCGGATTGCCATGGGATCGGATCGTGCTCGAGATGACGGAGCACGCCCGCGTCGACGACTACGCAGCGCTGGCGGCCGCGCTCGCCGACTTCCGCAGCGCGGGCGGCCGCCTCGCGATCGATGACGCGGGTGCAGGGTTCGCGAGCCTCCGCCACATCCTCCTGCTCGACCCGGACATCATCAAGCTCGACATCACGCTGACGCGCGACATCGACTCGGACCGGCGGAAGCGGGCGCTCTCGACCGCCCTGACGGCCTTCGCGACCGAGATGGGCATGTCCGTGATCGCCGAGGGGATCGAGACGGAGAGCGAGCTCGTGGCCCTGCGGAGCCTCGGCGTCGGCTTCGGCCAGGGGTACTTCCTCCGCCGACCGGCCCCGCTCGTGGAAGCCCTCATGCCGATCGAGGCGATCCACATGCCGGATCGTGGGCCGCTGCGAGCGTACCCAGGCTCGTCGTCGACTGGAGCCGGGCGGGCCGCGACGGGAGGGTCCGGTCGGGATCCCGCATCCGTGAAGACTTCGGGGCCACCCGCCGGCAGACCCGGGCCGTCCGCGGACCACCCTCGGCCGGCCTGACGGCCGCAGGCGCCCCGGTCAGCTTCCGCGCGGGAGGCCGTCGGCGTTCGACGCATCGTCGAGGACGGCCCGCGCCTGGGCCTCCCGGTGCGCCGCCAGTCGGTCGTGGATCGCCGGGTCGCCGAGTGCGAGGATCTCGGCGGCGAGCAGCGCCGCGTTCTCCGCGTTCCCGATCGCCACGGTCGCCACGGGGATCCCGCGCGGCATCTGGACGATCGACAGCAGCGAGTCCAGGCCGCCGAGGTGCTGCGTGGGGATCGGCACGCCGATCACCGGCAGCAGCGTCTTGCTCGCGAGCATCCCCGGCAGGTGGGCGGCCCCGCCCGCGCCGGCGACGATGACGCGGATGCCACGGGCCGGCGCGGTCTCCGCGTACCGGAAGAGCCAGTCCGGCGTCCGGTGCGCCGAGACGACCCGCAGCTCATGGGCGATCCCGAGCTCCTCGAGCACGGCGGCCGCCTTCTCGAGGACCCCGAAGTCCGACCGGCTGCCGCCCACGATCCCGACGAGCGGCGTGGCGGCCGGGCGGCCGGGCTCGGCCGCCGGGTCCGCGTCGCCTGCCGGGGCCGCGCCGCCTTCCAGACGGGCCATCGCCTACTGCCCCTGCGCCTTCGTGTAGCTCGGCTCCCCATCGAAGAAGTGGAGCTTCTCCACGTGCGTCCACCCGGGGTGGCGACCGGCGATGCGCTCGAGGAGGCCGAGGAGCACGGAGTCCGGGACGTCCGCGCCGACCGGCGAGACGAACCGGCACCGCCACAGCCGCACGTCGTCCGACGCGAGGCCGGTGGCCGGGTACACCATGGTGCCGCGGCTCGAGATCATCTCGAGCACGAGGTCCGGACCCGCGATCGTCTCCATGAGCGGCCCCAGGACCGCCGACGTGGTGTCCTCCTCGATGAAGACGTCGACCCCGACCGTCGTCCGGTCGATCGTCGCGTAGTGGGCCGCCTCGTACGACCAGCGCGGCAAGGGCGCGGCGGGGCCGCCCGGACGCTGAGTGCGGTGGCGGGCCGCGACCGTGGCCGGGTGGCGTCCCAGGTTGGCGATGACCATGTCGGTGAACCCGGTGGTGGACGTGGCCTGCTCCACGTCGCCGCCGGTCTGGCGCACGAGGTCCTGCGTGGCGGCCTTGCCCTCCTCCAGCGTCACCAGGATCGCGTCCTCCATCCGGTCGGCCGCATCCGCCTCGCCGATGTGGCGGAGCATCATCACCGAGCTCAGCAGCAGGGCCGTGGGGTTGATCACGTCCTTGCCGGCGTGCTTCGGCGCGGAGCCGTGCACCGCCTCGAAGATCGCCACGTCGTCGCCGTAGTTGCCCGACGGCGCGAAGCCGAGGCCGCCAACGAGCCCGGAAGCGAGGTCGCTGATGATGTCGCCGTTGAGGTTCGTCGTGACGATCACGTCGAACTGCGCGGGATTCTTCGCGAGCTGGTGCGCCACGTTGTCGATGATGAGGTGCTCGGCCTCGATCTCCGGGTAGTCGGGCGCGATCTGCTCGAAGGTCCGCTTGAAGAGCCCCTCGGAGAGCTTCATGATGTTCGCCTTGGTCGCCGCGGAGACCTTCCGGCGACCCTCGCGCTGCGCGAGCTCGAACGCGTAGCGGATGATCTTCTCGGAGCCCTTCCGGCTGATGATCTTCAGCGTCTGACCGACGTCCGGCGTCTGCATGTGCTCGATGCCGGCGTAGAGGTCCTCGACGTTCTCGCGGACGATGACGAGGTCCACGCCCTCGCCGGCGTAGCGGGTGGGCACGCCCGGCAGCTCGCGGGCGGGCCGGACGTTCGCGTACGTCTCGAACAGCTTGCGCAGCGTGACGTTGGCGCTCTTCTCCCCGAAGCCCACCGGCGTTTCGAGCGGGCCCTTGAGCGCCACCTTCGTGCGCTCGATCGAAGCGCGTGTCTCGGCCGGGACGCCGCTCGTGTCGCCCTTCCTGAAGACCTCGGCGCCCGCCTCCGCATACTCCCAGTCCACCGACACGCCGGCGGCGTCGATGATGCGGACCGCCGACCGGACGACCTCCGGCCCCACGCCGTCGCCGGGGATGACGGTGATCCGATGGGAGATGGCGGTCATGGAGGGGTCTCCTTGCATGGGCGGGGCGGCGCGGTGATTCTGCCCCATCGCAGGCGTGGGCGCGGGAGCGTCGTGGGCGCGGGAGCGTCGTGGGCGCGGCGGCGTCGTGGGCGCCGGCGCGGGTTGGCGACCTGCAGCCGTCAGTACGGAACCCGGTCCGCGTCCGCGAGCCAGGCGTCGAACGTCGCGATCGCCTCCTCGCGGAGGAGCTGCGTCGTGGGCAGCGACCGGTCACCCGGAGCAAGCGGCAGCTCATCGTAGATCCGCGCGTCGTCGAAGCCGGCGGCCGCCGCGTCCAGCCGGCCCGCAGCGAAGACGAGCCGATCGACGCGCGCCCAGTACGCCGCACCCAGGCACATGGGACACGGCTCGCAGCTGGCGTAGAGCGTGCAGCCCGCGAGCGAGAAGGAACGCAGCCGCGTGCAGGCGCGGCGGATCGCGACGACCTCCGCGTGCGCGGTGGGGTCGTTGGCGGACGTCACGCGGTTCCAGCCGCGCGCCACGATGCGACCGTCCCGGACGACGACCGCGCCGAACGGCCCGGCGCCGCCCGCGCGCATGCGGTCGCGCGACAGGCGGATGGCCTCGCGCAGGAATCGCTCGTCGTCGGATGCGGCCCGGTCCATGGTCCCGAGACCGTAAGCCCGCGGCGACGCGGCCCGGAAGTGCCGGTCGGACCCCGGGGACCGCGATGTGCCGCCGTCGCCGCGATGCGCCGCCGATCAGCCCCGCGGTCCGAGTCCGCGCGGCGGCAGCGACGTGGCGCCGAACCAGTACTCCACCACGACCCGCATCATGGCCGCCAGCTCCTCGTGCGTGGCGGGCTTGCCGAGGAACCCGTTCGCGCCGTCGGCATAGGTCCGCCGCACGAAGTCGGGGTCGTTCGCCGTCGTGAAGACGGCCACGATCGGCAGGTGCCGGAGCTCCGGATCGGCGCGGATCACCTCGAGCACCTCGAAGCCGTCCATCCGGGGCATCTTCAGGTCGAGGAGGACGAGGTCCGGGAACGGCCGGTCCGGCTCTGTCGACTGGAGGTACTCGAGGAACGCGACGCCATCCTCGGCCTCGCGGACGTCGACGCCCGGGGCGGCGGTGAGGAGCGCTTCGCGAGTGAACATCCGGTCCTCGGCGTCGTCGTCCACGATGAGGACGACCCTGTCTGTGGCGTCAACTGTCATCGCGGGTGGCCTCCTGTGGCGTGGTGGGCAATCTGACCGTGAACGTGGCCCCCGACCCGGGGCGCCCGTGCGCCTCGATCGTACCCCCGTGCTGGTCCACGACCTTGCGACAGATCGTCAGGCCCACGCCCGTCCCGGGGTACTCGCCCGCCGGGCCCAGGCGCTCGAAGATCTCGAAGATCTTCGCCGCATAGCGGTCATCGAACCCGATCCCCTCGTCGCGCACGACGATCGTCGCCCATTCCCGGCCCGCCGCATCACGCTCGACCGAGCCCGCCACGTCGACGTGCGGTGAGACGTCCGGCCGGCGGAACTTGAGGCCGTTGGCGACGAGGTTGGTGAGCATGAGACGGAGCATCGCGGCATCGCCCTGGACGACCGGCAGGTCGCCGACGGAGACGCTGCCGCCGGACTCGCGCATTCCCGGAGCGAGGTCCGCCACGACCTCGTCCGCGAGCGCCTTCAGGTCCACGCGCGCGGGCGGCTCATCCGACTGGCCGAGTCGGGCATACGTCACGAGATCGGTCACGAGCCGATCCAGGCGGGCCGCGCCGTCGCGGATGCGCGTCGCGTAGTCGCGCGCCTCGTCCTCGGTCGGGACGTCGCCTCCGTCTCCCGCGAGCCGCTCCGCGAAGAGCTGGATCCGGCGGAGCGGCGCCCGGATGTCGTGGGAGACCACGGACGCGAAGTCCCGGAGGTCGCGGTTGCGCGCCTCCAGTCGGACGAAGGACCGCGCGAGCCGCGCGCTGGCCTCCGCCAGCTCCTCTTCGACCCGTCTGCTCTTCGTGATGTCCCAGCCCTGCGCCAACGTTGCCACCGGGGTCGTCCTGTCGGCCGCGAACACGGTCGCCGTGTTCCACAGGACCGTCCGGACTTCGCCTGCGGCGCCGAGGATGGGGATCTCGACCACCTCGAGTCGATCGCCGGCCGATGCGCGGGCCAGGAGGTCCAGCGCCGTCGCACGCCGCCCGTCCGCCGGGAAGAGCATGCCGACGTGCCGCCCCACGACCTCTTCCGACCCCCTGCCGGTGAGTGCCTCGAACGCGGGGTTGAAGCGGGTGACGCGCATCTCCGGGTCCCACACGATGATCGGCGCGTTGGCGTACCGGAAGAGGCTCTCGAGGTAGTCGGCGGTCTCGCCCAGCTCCCTGGCGAGGCGTCTCTGGGCCCGGTCCGACCGGTCGACCGCGCCGCCCGCCCAGATCCCGACGCCCGCCACGAGGGTCGCGCCGGCCGCGACCGTGATCACGACGCCGAACGGTCCCGTATACAGGCCGGCGTTCTGGCCGACGAGGCGAAGCCAGCCCACGACCGGGAGCCCGACCAGCCCCGCGATGACGATGGCACGCGAGACGGTCCCCCCCGGGGAGGACCTGGACAGCTCGGCGGATGGGCTCGGCTCGTGGAGGCAGGCGAGGCCGCCGATGCCGAGGGCGAGGACGGCCAGCGCCGCCGGCAGCGCGACCTCCGGGCCCATGCCGAACCCGGTGGCGGCCTCCATGGCCCCGTACCACAGGCCCAGGACGGAGATGTACCCGATGGCGACGGCGACGACGGCGAGGCCCCAGCGCACCCGGCCCGCCGGTCCCTGGCTGCCGTGCAGGGCGACGGCTGCCGCGAGGAGGGGGATCGCGATCGTGACGTAGAAGGCCATCCGCCCCGGGTGGCTACCCACGCCGGAGGTGTCGGCGATGAGGAGCTGGTCGATCCGGAGGTCGACGTCCGTCAGGTACTCGACGAGTGTCGCGGCCCCGATGAGGCCGGCGACGATCGCGAGCGCCGTCCCGACGATGGCCTGACGACGGTCCGAGGCCCCGAGGCGGAGGAGCGACGCGACGCCGAGGAGGACGAAAGCGGTCGCGGCGTTCGCCTTCGTGGGCGGCATCCCCGGGCCGATCGACGCGAGCCGCAACTCGCCGGTGAGCCACCCGACGAGCGCGAGCGACCCGATAGCCACGGCGACCAGCGCACCTGCCGGCTCGATGCGATGGGCGATCTGCCGCGTCGTCCCTTCCATCAGGCCGGCGTGCCCGGCGGCGCCTCCGGCGGCGCGTCTGCCGGGACGCCGGGCTCCACGTCACGACGGTCGAGGACCCGCCGGACCGCGGCGAGCAGGTCCGAGGAGCTGAAGGGCTTGGCGAGGAGCTCGATCTCGCGCCGCATGAGCCCGTCCTGGACGATCGCGTGGTCCGCGAAGCCCGACATGAAGAGCGCGCCGATCCCAGGGCGCAGCATCGCGACCTGCGCGGCCAGGTTCCAGCCGTCCATGCCCGGGAGGACCACGTCGGTCACGAGGAGGTCGAGCGACACCGCCGGGTCCCGCGCGATCCCGAGTGCCTCCACGCCCTCCGCGCAGGCGTGCACGTGGTACCCGTTGCGGACGAGGGTCGCGGCGGCCAGGTTGCGGACGCTCGCCTCGTCGTCGACGAGGAGGACGCGCTCACGCCCGCGGGTCGACGAGGGCTCCGGCGTGGTCCTGGCGGCGAGCGGCGGCTCGGCCCCGGCGGCCGGCCCTGCGTAGGCGGGCAGGTAGATCTCGACGGTCGTGCCGCGGTCCGGCTCGCTCCGAAGCCGCAGGTAGCCACCGGACTGGTGCACGGACCCGTACACGCTGGCGAGCCCGAGCCCGGTCCCGCGCCCCACGTCCTTGGTCGTGTAGAAGGGCTCGAAGGCGTGGGCCATCGTCTCGGCATCCATGCCCGCCCCCGTATCGGTGACGGACAGCACGACATGGGGCCCGGCAGGGATCGTCCCGACGTTGGCCGGGAGCGCGGTCTCGATGGTGGACATGGTGGTCTCGATCGTGAGACGCCCGCCCCGCGGCATGGCGTCACGCGCGTTCGAGGCGAGATTGAGGAGGATCTGCTGGGCCTGCCAGGGGTCCATCCGGACGTTGTACCGCCGGGACGCGAGCCCGAGCCGCAGCTCGAGCGTGATGTCCTCGCCGAGGAGCCGGCCGAGCAGCGACTGCGTCTCGAGGATGGTCTCGTTCAGGTCGAGGATCCGCGGCTGGAGGAGCTGCCGGCGCCCGAAGGCGAGGAGCTGCCGCGTGAGGTCGGCGGCTCGTTCGGCGGCTCTGCTGATCTCGGCCACGTCGGCCCTGTGGACGTCATCGGGCGCGAGGTCGCCGAGGAGGAGCTCGCTGTACCCGGAGATCGCCGTGAGGAGGTTGTTGAAGTCGTGGGCGACCCCGCCCGCGAGCCGTCCGATCGCCTCCATCTTCTGCGCCTGGCGCAGGTCGTCCTCCACGGTGCGGAGCTCGGTCACGTCGGCGAACGAGAGCACTGCTCCGTATGGCAGCGGATCGCCGGGCCGCACGAGCGCCGACACGGAGAGGGAGATCCACGTCGGTGCGCCCTCCGGGCGCGTCAGTCCCACCACGACGCGCGGCGACGGCTCGCCGGTGACGAGAGCCCGCTCGACCGGGTGCTCGCTCGCGATGACCGGAGAGCCGTCCTCGTGCACGATCGGCCAGGATCGCGAGGTGAGGAACCGGGTGGTGAGACCCTCCGCCGATTGACCAAGGATGGCGACGGCGCTCCGGTTCGCCGTCACCACGCGGCCGTCGGCGTCGGTCACGACGACTCCATCGGCGATCGCATCCACGACGGCCGTGTACAGCCCGAGGCTGTGACGGAGCCGCTCGGCGATGCGGGAGCGTTCGATGCTGAGGCGGACGACCCGCTCGAGGCCCCGCGCCGAGAGGGTGCTCTTGTCGACGTAGTCGATCGCACCGGCGTTCAGGGCGTCGACTTCGATCCCGGCGACGGTGTGCCCCGTGAGCAGCACGATCGGCGTCCGCGATCCGGCGGCACGGGCGCGGGTGATGACTTCGAGCCCATCGCCGTCGGGCAGCCGGAAGTCCACGAGGGCGACGTCCACGCCGTCGGACGTCAGCAGCCGGAGGCCCTCCGACGCCGTTGCCGCCCACGTGGTCTCGAACAGGTCCGCGCTTCGCTGGCGAAGCAGGGCCCGGACGATGACGAAGGCGTCCTCATCGTCGTCGACGACGAGCACGCGCAGCGTCGCGGGCGATGGAGCCTGGGCCGTCGCGGCGGCCTCGCCGTCACCCTCGGCTCGCGATTCGTCCTGCGGTGTCCGGTCAGGATCGATCATGGAGGCCCCCGGGGGGCCCACTGGGCCACGTCAGCCAATCGTACTACTCGGCGTGCCTTCGGCAAGGGGTCGACCGTCGATTCCTTCGCCGGGCCCCGCGCAGGTGTGCTGGGCGGGCCGAGGGTCACGTCGTGGGCCGGCGACCCTGCTCCTCACCCCCGCCGCCGAGCACCTCGCGCACCGCGGCGGTGAGCCCCGCGGCCGTGTAGGGCTTGCCGATGAAGTGCGCGGCCCTGGGTAGGACTCCGTCTGCCGCGAGGGCGTCGCCAGGATAGCCCGAGGTGAAGAGGACCCGTGTCCGGGGTCGGGACTCGGCCGCATGACGGGCGAGCTCGCGTCCGCCCATCGTGGGCATGATGACGTCGGTGACGATGAGCTCGACCGACCCCGGGTGCGATGCGAGTATCCGGAGGGCCTCCGCCCCGTCGCTGGCAGGGAGGACGACGTAGCCGGCGCCCTCGAGGTCCCGTTCGGCGAGGCGCCTCACGCCCGGGTCGTCCTCGACGAGGAGGATCGTGCCGGTCCCTGCCACGGCGGGCACGACAGTCGGCGCCGATGCTGCCGGGAGCGGCTCGTCGGTCGCGGGCAGGTAGAGCGCGAAGGACGTCCCGCATCCAGGGGCGCTCTCGACGCAGACGACGTCACCGCGACCCTGGCGTGCGATCCCCTGGGCGGTCGAGAGCCCGAGTCCGGAGCCCGCTCCCGGACCCTTCGTCGTGAAGAAGGGCTCGAACAGGTGCGCCCGCGTGGCCTCGTCGATGCCGGCCCCGGTGTCGGCGACGACGAGAGCCACGTAAGGGCCGGGCGCGAGAGATGTGGGTCGGTCAGTGTCGGCCTCGCCGAGCTCGACCGGGAGGGTGTCGATCCGGATCGCACCGCCGTCGGGCATCGCGTCGCGGGCGTTCACGACGAGGTTGAGGAGGACCTGACCCACCTGCGCGCGGTCCGCCCGCACCCGTCCGGGCGGCTCGCCGGCGATCACCGTGAGCGTGATCCCTTCGCCGATCAGGCGGCGGAGCATCCCCTCCATCTCGGCGACGACGGAGCTGAGCTCGAGCACCTCTGGCGAGACGAACTGTTGCCGGCTGAAGGCGAGCAGCTGGCGGGCGAGTGCCGCTCCCCGGCGTCCGGCGTCCTCGATCTGTGTGAGCGCGTCCTGGCGCGGATCCGCCGGGTCGAGGTCTGCGCGGGCGATCTCGACGTTGCCGAGGACGACCGTGAGGAGGTTGTTGAAGTCATGCGCGACGCCGCCCGCGAGCCGACCGACCGTCTCCATCTTCTGGGACTGGAGGACCTGCGCGGCGAGGCGGTTGCGCTCGGTGACGTCGCGCGAGACGACGAGCAGCCCGTCGCCGAATGCCACGTACTCGACGTCAAGCCACCTGCCATCGGGAAGCTGCACGTCGTCGCGCTCCACCTGCCCGGTCGCCGTGACCCGCTCGTAGGTCGGAAGCATCCGGGCGAGCCAGGGAGCGATCTCCAGGAGTCGGGGGGTCCCCGGGTCGCGGCCCGTCCAGCCGAACCACGATCGCCACGTCGCGTTCGCCCAGGCGACGTCAAGGTCGACGATGGCCCCGCGCTCGTCGCGGACCGGGTGCACGATGGAGATCAGGTCATTCGTGGAGTCGAAGACGCCCTGGAACCGCTCCTCGCTCGCCCGCAGCGCCTCCTCGGCGCGCTTGTGCTCGGTCATGTCCTCGACGACGACGGCGAAGTGCTCCGGCTCCGGAGAGTACGCGACGACGTGGTAGGTCCGGTCGAGCGCGCTCGCGTAGTCCTCGAACTCCGCCGGCTCGCCGGTGGTCGCGACCCGGCCATACCGCTCGATCCACGCGGGCTCGGTCCCCGGGAGGACCTCGAGCACGGTACGCCCCACGAGCTCGCCCGCACTGCGGCCGACGAGCGACTCGAACGCCGGGTTCACCGAGATGAACCGGTAGTCGCACGGCGTGCCCGCCGCGTCCCGGACGATCTCGTGGAGCGCGAACCCCGTGGTGAGCGACTCGAAGAGCAGGCGGAAGCGAGTTTCACTCTCGCGCAGCTTCTCCTCCACCGCCCTGCGCTCGGTGATGTCGATGCACATGCCGCTCATGCGCACGGGCTCGCCTTGCTCGCCGTACACGCCCCGCCCGAGCGCGTTGATCCAGCGCACTTCCCCGTCCGGCTTCACGATGCGGTACTCGCTGTCGAGCGCGGCGTGCTTGGCCAGCGCTCGCGTCACGTTCGCGTTCGCGACCTCGATGTCGTCGGGGTGCATCGCCCCGTTCCAGGCGTCGAACCCTGCCTCGACGGTCGCCTCGTCGAGGCCGAACAGCGCGAACATCTCGCGCGACCAATCGATGCGACCGGAGATGACGTCCCAGTCCCAGCTGCCGGCGCCAGAGGCGCGCTGCGCGAGCTCCAGGAGATCGCGTGTCTCGCGCAGCTCCTCGTCGGCCAGCCTGCGCTCGGTGATGTCCGAGATGACGCCGTGCCAGAGGGTCCCTCCATCGCCGGTCCGCTCCGGGTGCGCCTGCGACCATCGCCAGCGCAGGCCCTGCCGCGGGAGGATGACCCGGAACTGGCAGTAGAACTCCTCCAGGGTACGGGCCGACTCCGCGATGAGCTCGCCCACGCGTGCCGCGTCGTCCGGGTGCAGCCGCCCGAAGACCGGGGTGGCATCCTCCCGCACCTCCTCGGGCGTCACCTCGTAGATCTCGCTCATCCCGGGGCTCGAGTAGGGGAAGGCGGAACGCCCGTCAGGGTCGAGCCGGTACTGGTAGATGGCACCGGGCACCAGCCGGGCGAGGTTCGCGAGCAGATCGTGGCTGCCGGCCAGCGCCTCTTCCGCCCGCTCGAACCGCTGCAGGGCTCCCTGCTCTGCGGTCAGGTCCCTGGAGACCCCGAAGACGCAGGCAGCGCCGTTCCACTGGCCGAGCCAGAGGCGGGTCTCGACCGGCACGAGCGCCCCCGACGCAGCCTGCAGCGGGAGGGGACAGTCGTCGCGATCGCCGCGAAGCAGGGCGGCGTGGATCGCCTCGGCCTCGCCCCGCACCTCGGGCGGATGCAGGTGGAGGATCTGCATCGCCGCGATGTCCTGGGCGCTGTAGCCGAGGGTTGCCGAGAGGGCAGGGTTCGCGTAGACGAGTCGGCTGTCTGGAGTCGCCACGAAGATCAGGTCGTCGACGGCCTCGAAGAAGGCGCGCAGGTCCCCCCTGCCGTCCCTGAGCGCTTCCTCCACACCGGGCTCGCGGCCTCTGACCGGGAGGTCCACGCCGACATTCTCCTGTCGCCGTCTCGCGGCAACCCCCGGCCTCGGGGGTCACCCGCGGGCACTGATGGTAGGCCGTCTCGAGGCCGGCCGGGGCCCGTCGTCACAGTCGCCCGGTGAATCGACCGAACCGGGCCGCGCCACGCCTCAGTGCCCCCAGCGGAGGCGTCTCCGGGCGTGGCGGGCGCGTTCGAGAGCCTCCTCGGGCGAGCCTGCGACCGCCGTCACGTGGCCCATCTTGCGCCGCTCGAAGACGCGTCGCTTGTCATAGACGTGCACCTTCACGTCGGGATCCGCGAGCGCATCCGCGAGTCCCGCGAGGTGCGCCGGCCGGTCGGGCCCGGACCCAAGGATGTTGATCGTGGCGGCGCTGCCGGTCATCTCGACCGAGCCGAGGGGCAGTCCGCAGATCGCCCGCACGTGCTGCTCGAACTGGCTCGTCCGGCAGCCCTCGATCGTCCAGTGCCCGCTGTTGTGGACGCGCGGCGCCAGCTCGTTCACGGCGAGCGTGTCGTCGCCGAGGAGGAACATCTCGACGGCGAGGGTCCCGGTGACGTCGAGCGCGACCGCGAGGCGCTCGCCGAGATCGCGTGCAAAGGCCACGGCGAGGGGCGCCACCGGCGCGGGCGCCACCGACTCCACGAGGATGCCTTCGTCGTGGACGTTGCGCGCGACCGGGAACGCGCGGGCGACACCGTCCCCGCCGCGCGCCACGACCACGCTCAGCTCGGCCGTGAACGGGAGCTCCGCCTCCACGAGCAGGTGGGGCCGGGCCATCGCGGGCGGCAGCCGCGGGTCGCGCGGCGCGGACGGCCCGGCCAGGGCGGCCCACGCGTCGGCCGCGGCGGAGACGTGGGTGATCCGGACCTGGCTACGGCCGTCGTACCCGCCGAGAGGTGCCTTGAGGCGCGCGGGAAGACCCACGTGTGCCAGGGCCACCCGCAGCTCGGCTGCGCTCCGCACCTCGCGCCACCGCGCCACGGGGACGCCCTGCTCCTCGAGCCAGCGACGCTCCGCGAGCCGGTCCTGGGCCACGGTCAGCGCGCGCAGGCCGGGCCGCAGCGGGACGCCCGCGGCGAGGACCGCCTCGCCGAGGGCCGCGTCCACGTGCTCCAGCTCGTACGTGACCACCGCGCAGCCCCGGGCCAGCTCCGCCGCGGCGGCCGGATCGTCGTAGCTGCCCACGACCTGGCGATCCGCCACCGCATGCGCCGGGCAGTCGGGGTCCGGGTCGAGGATCGCGATCCGGTAGCCAATCGCGCGCGCGGCGACCGCGAGCATCCGGCCGAGCTGGCCCCCGCCGAGGATGCCGATCGTCGCGGGCGGGAGGATCGGGGAGACGTGGTCGGGGGGCCCACCTGGCACGACGCCTCGCAGCCCACCGGGCACGACGTCTCGCAGCCCACCGGGCACGACGTCTCGCAGTCCACCGGGCACGACGTCTCGCAGTCCACCGGGCACGACGCCTCGCAGTCCACCGGGCACGACGCCTCGCAGCCCATAGGGCGCCGCCGACGCCGATCCACCCATCACCCTGCCGGCCGGCGTCCTCGGCCGTGCTGTCGCCGCCGCGCGGGTCGCCGACCTCGCGGGCACCTCGGGCCGACGGATGCGGAGTCGCTCGAGCGCCGCGTCGATGAAGGACGCCCGTCCCGCCACGTGGAGGTGCGGATCGACGATGCCGGCATCCACCAGCCGTCGCTTCTCGACCGCGTATGCCCGGCGAAGCCGCGCGTCCGACCGCAGCGCGTCCCGGAACCCGACGATCTCGCGGACCTCCGGGTCGGCGGCCGCCATGACGAACACGTGCAGCGGATGCCGGCGGCCGCGCCAGTCGACGCTGCCGACGAGCGCGGGGCTGTGCGCCGCGTGCCGACGCGCACCCGCGGGTCGCTGGAAGCCATGCCGCGCGAGGCGCTCGCCCGCCGCCGTCACCTGGCCGTCGGCGACCAGGACGAGAAGGTCGACGATGCCCGTGCCCGGCATCCCGGTGACGGCAGTGCTGCCGATGTGCTCGACGCGGCCCTCCGGCACCGCCGCGAGCACCAGATCGGCGACAGTCGCGGCCACGGCGGGTGCGCGGGGGTCCGGCGGCGCGACGACGACGGGACGGCTCGCGTACGCGCCG
>CAIYQJ010000227.1 GCA_903928275.1 uncultured Chloroflexota bacterium | reverse complement strand
GGTCCTCTCGGACCCGGTGGAGGAGAGCCTCTTCGAGATGGACGCCACGCGCGTCGCCGAGAAGGGGATCTCCGAGCTCCCCGGCACGCTTGGAGACGCGATCGACGAGATGGAGAAGGACCCGGTCGTCTGCGAGGCGCTCGGCGAGCACGTCCTCGGGCACTTCATCGACGCGAAGCGGGCCGAGTGGGACGGCTACCGTGCGCAGGTCACGCAGTGGGAGATCGACCGGTACCTCGAGGCGTACTGATCGAGCCCGCGTTCGACGCGGCTCACCGCTCCGCATCGGGAGGACGACGCCGGGCCCCCGGGGCCCGGCGTCGTCGCGCGTCGGTCCCCGTCCCGCCGCTGCCCGGTTCGGTCACCATTGGCGGGTGCCCATTCCCGCGGCCGACGCCCACCCGCCCGCGACCCCCGACGCGCCGACGCTGGAGCCGCCGCCGGCAGTCGTGATCCATCCCCGCGCCACCCTCGCGCTCCTGTCCGCGCAGCACGCGCTCATCCACGCGCAGACCGCCCTGCTCCCGCTCGTGTTCCTGCCCGTCATCGCCGGGTACGGCATCGGGGTGGACTCCGTCGCGTTCCTGCTCGCCGCTTCCAACCTCTTCGCCGGCGTGGCGCAGCTCATCTACGGCCCGCTCACCCGCGTCGTCTCGCGCCGCTCGATCCTCGGCGTCGGCGGCCTCGTGTTCGGGGCGGGCATGAGCGCCATGGCCCTGGCCACGTCGTGGGCGACGTTCTCCGCCGCGACGATCGTCGGACGCGTGGGCGGATCGCCCCAGCACCCGGTGGGCAATGCGCTCCTCGCCGAGCAGTACCCGGCCGAGCGACGCGGCTTCGCCATCAGCGCGCACATCGGCTTCGGCAACCTGGGGACAGTCGCGGTCCCGCTCGTGGGCGGCTGGGTCATCGCGACGGCCGGCTGGCGCCCGGCGGTGCTCATCGTCGGGATCCCCGCGATCGGCGTGGCGCTCCTCATCCTGGCGCTCGTCCGGGAGAGCGGTGCCGACCGCGAGGTCGCCATCGCCCACGGCTCGACGCGAGCGGCGTTCAGTGCGGTGGCGCGCGAGCACGACCTCCGCTGGCTCTTCATCGCGAGCTCCGTCGCCGCGGCGGGACGCGGACTCGGGATCGTGACGACGTTCGTGCCGCTCTACCTCTCCCTCGTCCTCGGCCTCGACGCGATGACCGTCACGCTCATGTACACGCTGCTCCTCGTGGGAAGCGTGCCGGCACCCATCCTCGCGGCACGGGCGAGCGACCGCTGGGGCCACCGCCACGTGCTCGTGGCCTCGTATCTCCTCGGGGCGGGGGCGATGGCGCTCCTCGTGTTCGCCGGCGATCGGCAGCCCCTCGTGTGGCTCGCGATCGGCCTCATGAGCGCGTTCGTCTTCGAGGAGAGCTCGCAGCTGCAGGCGCTGCTCGCGGAGGTCGCGCCCACGCCGATCCGCGACGTCGCGTTCTCCGCCTACTTCACGCTCATGTTCGGGGTGGGCGCGGTCTGGGCGGCGGCGATGGGGGCCCTCATCGGGGCGCTGGGCGACGCGGCAGGGTTCCCGGTCGCGTTCCTCGTCATGGGGGCCAGCTTCCTGGCCGCGGCGGTCGTCGTCCTGCCGATCCGAGCCGGGAGGCCGCCCGGCCGCGCGCCACGCGGCCTTGACGCGACCGGCGACGGCATCGACCTTGTCGAGATGCTGGCGCCCGACTGAACGAGAGCGACCTGCGGCGAAGGAGGGTCCGAACCGCACTGGCAGCCGATGCCGGGCCCGGACCACGCTCCGCTCGATGGATCCAGTCGCCTCCGCCACGTCCGTCACGGTGGGCACCCCGCCGGATCTCGATGCCGCCGCGCGTCATCGGCTGCTCGTGCTCGCCCGGGAGACCGTCGAGATGGTGGTCCGCGGCCTGCCGCCGCCGTCGCCAGAGCAGAGCACGCTCGCGCCGGAGCTCCGCGCCACGCGGTCCGCGTTCGTCACGATCAGGGACACGGCCGGCGAGCTGCGCGGCTGCATCGGGAACCTCGACGATGCCGAGGAGACCTGGCGCAACGTGCGGACCGCCGCCCGCGGCGCGGCGATCCGCGATCCGCGCTTCCCGCCCGTGGCGCCGTGGGAGCTGCCGGGTCTCGTCATCGACGTCTCCGTCCTCGGCGATCCCGTCGAGCTCCCGAACCCGGCGCTCTTCGACCCCGTCGTCCACGGCGTCATCGTCGATCGCGAAGGCCGCCGTGCCCTCCTCCTGCCGAACGTGGGACCGCCACTCGGGTGGGGCGCGGAACGGACTCTCGATGCCGTGTGCGAGAAGGCGGGCCTCCCGGCCGACGCGTGGCGGCGGCGGGGCACGCACCTGCGGGTCTTCGCGACCACCGAGTTCCGCGAGGGCGACCCGCCCGCCTGAGCCCCGCGCCTCCAGGCCGCCCGCCTGAGCCGCGCGCCGTCAGTCCCGCGCCGCGAACTCCTCCGCCGCGTCGGTGAGGCGCTCCACCTCGTCGGCCGACAGCGCGAGGTCCGCGGCTGCGACGTTCTCCTCGAGCTGCTCGATCGTCCGCGCGCCGGGGATCGCGACCACGCCAGGGTGGCTCACGAGCCACGCGAGCGCCACCTGGGCCGGGGTCGCGCCGTGCGCCGCCGCGACGTCGGCGAGGACGGCGAGCAACGGCATCGCCCGAACCACGCTGCCGCGGCGGAACAGCGGGGTCATCCGACGCATCCCCGTCACGGAGTCGCCGGGCACGAGCGCTCCGCTCAGCAGCCCCTGGCCGAGCGGGCTGTACGCGATGACGACGCGCCCATCGGCCACCGCGCCGGGCACGAGGTCGCGCAGCGGCGACGGGCTCGTGAGGCTGAACCGGACCTGGTTCGAGACGACCGGCGCCCGAAGCGCCCGCTCCGCCTCGCGCCATGCATCGAGCGAGTAGTTGCTCACGCCGACGTGCGCGACGAGCCCCGCGTCCACGAGGGGCCGCAGCGACTGCATGACCCGCCGGGGCGAGACGAGCGGGTTGGGCCAGTGGACCTGGTAGATGTCGATCGACGAGAGGCCGAGGCGTCGCGCCGATCGCCGCGCCTGCCAGGCGACGATCGGCTCAGCCGGCGCGATCGGCATGAGCTTCGTCCCGACGACCGGTCGCGGGTCGAGGCCGGCGATGGCGGACCCCACGATCCGCTCCGAGCGGCCGAAGCCGTACATCTCGGCCGTGTCGAGGAACGTGACGCCGAGCTCGGTCGCGCGCCGCACGAGGGCCGGCGCGACGTCCGTCGCGTACGTGTCGCCGTAGCCCCATTCGCGCGACCCGAACTGCCAGGTGCCAAGACCGATGACGGAGAGGCGGAGCCCCTCGACCTCTACGTATCGCATGCTGTCAGGGTACTGGCTCGGCGGCCGCGAGGCACCGGTGCCGCTGTCGCCGCACCCGATGCGCAGGAGAGGAAGAGGATCGATGGAGCGAGAGATCGGCGCGACGAAACGGATCGGCCTCGTCGCCCATGACAACATGAAGCAGGATCTCGTCGAATGGGCGCATTACAACCGCGAGACCCTCGGGCGGCACCTGCTCGTGGCCACCGGGACGACCGGAGCCCTCCTCGAGAGCGAGCTCGACCTGCCCGTCGCCCGGCTCCAGAGCGGCCCGCTCGGCGGCGACCAGCAGATCGGCGCGCTCATCGCGGAGGGCCAGCTCGACATCCTCATCTTCTTCTGGGATCCGCTGGAGCCGCAGCCGCACGACCCCGACGTGAAGGCGCTCATCCGGATCGCGGTCGTCTGGAACATCCCCGTGGCATGCGACCGCGCGACCGCCGACTTCATCATCTCGTCGCCACTCATGACGAGCGGCTATGAGCGCAAGCTCCCGGACTTCGACGCGTACGTGAAGCGCGCCATCCGCCGCCGGTGACGCCAAGGATGGCGGGATCGCCGGGGCTGCGCGAGCACGACGAGGTGTCCGCGAGCGCGCCGCCACGAGCGACGGACCGACCGGCCCGTGTCGGGCGGGCCATGCCGCCTTGACATCGGCCACCCACGACGTGGATAGTCCTTTCGTCCCCCCCATCCGGGCGCGGGACGTGTCAAGAGGAGCGTGGAATGACCATGGGTACCGTGCGCCGCTCCCGGCTTTTTGCCGGCGTCGTCGCACTCGCCACCGTCGCGCTGGTCGCGACGGCCTGTAGCTCCACCGCCACGACGGCCCCGGCCACCGCCGCGCCGGCCACCGCCGCCCCGGCCACCGCCGCCCCGGCCACCGCCG
>CAIYQJ010000226.1 GCA_903928275.1 uncultured Chloroflexota bacterium | reverse complement strand
GTCTTCCGCTCGGCGATCCGCGGGTGCGGTATGTGCTCGAAGGCGACTGCCATTCGTGACTCCTCGCTTCACGGGATGAGACTCGTCACGGACCCATATCGATCGCGTGGAACTGCTGCAGCGCGTGCTCGAACGGCTGCTTGCTGACGGGGACCGGACCGGTGAACGGTTGGTTCAGGGCGAAGATGAGGAGCAGGACCCCCATCAACGAGGCGGCCGTCGCACCGGTCATGAGGGCCTGGCCTCTGAGGCTGCTGTGGTGGAAGAAGTACGTGAAGCCGATCACGAGAAGGCCGCCCAACAGAAGCGTCGGCCAGAAGGGCCACGGCAGCGTGGTCTCGCCGGCCAGGTGGCGCACGTGGCGCTGGTTCTCCAGGGCATGCAGGCGATCGAGGGCCGAGGTGAGATCGATGCCCGGCCCGGCGGTCGCCGCCGGGATGCTCCGGTAGATGGCCCACACCGGATTGAGCAGATCCGGTGTCGTGTGGACTGTCAGGTTCCCGTGGGACTCCCATTCCTTCGCCACGACCGAGTTCACGTAGTCTCGAAGTGCGGCCTGAGCCTGCGTGTGCTGTGGCTCCGGGAACGTCTGCGTGTCCCGGTAGACGGTCACGACGTCTGCAGCCTCCTGCGTCACGGCCTGCTGGGCTCCCGCGTAGCTCTCCCAGGTCGCGAACACGACGAACGCCAGGAGTGCGCCGTAGACGACCCCGACCACGGCGAAGAGCGCGCCTGTGACCTCGTTCTCGTTGAAGTGGCGTCCGAACCGGGTGCTTCGCCGCACGAGACCCAGGCCGACGACAGACGCCAGAACGATGACGCTCATCAGAAGGAGTGGCTCGAGCAGCGCCAGGAAGCTCGTCATGGATCGTCCTCAGTTCGTGTCGCTCGGACCTGAGTGGCCCTGGCCGCAGGGTGAAGCCGTCACGAGGGCGGCACCAGCTGCGACGCATCCCAAACGCCGGATCGAGGCCCCGGACTCGACCCATCGGGCCGACGAACTCGCTCTCCCTCGCCATGGGGACGACCATCCAGCTCCGCCCGATCCTGGCTCGGGGCGGGACGCGCCCGCCCTGGAACGGGCCGGAGCCCACCGCCCACCCCGGGCGTTCGGGCGAGTGCCACATCGCCGGTGCCGATGGCAGAGACCCCCCGTACGCCCGATCGCCGGGCCATTCCCGCGCTTCCTGCCGAACCCTGGACCGATGCTCGGCAGTGCGCGGATGAGAGTCTATCCGCAGGTAGTGCCAAACGTCACGAATTCACAACTTGTTCATTGACAAATGGCCCCTCTTGCCGCGAGACTCGCGGCTTGCGGACGGGGGACGGTCCGAGACTCGGAAGAGGCCAGCTCGGGCGCATCCGCGGCGCGTGCCCTGGCTGCGTCCCCCGATCACGTTGTGAACGGAGACGGCGACCCACGGGGTCGTCGTGAGCTCGAGCAAGGGGCTGATCGCCCAGCCGGGACGGGATCAGGTTCCGTTCGCGGGGGGCGGCCGAAGCGGCAGAAGCCGGGAGCGATGCATGACACAGACGGCGACCCCACACGCGGGCGCGGCCATGCCGACGGCCCGACCCGCCGCGCGGTACGACGTCAGGCCCGGCAAGCCGCACCCGATCGGGGCGACGCCTGATGCGCTGGGCACGAACTTCGTGCTCTTCAGTCAGGACGCCACGGCCGTCCAGCTGCTGCTCTTCGCCTCTCACGACGCACCGCAGCCGTTCAAGGTCATCACGCTCGATCCCGACGCGGATCGGACCTTCTACTTCTGGCACTGCTACGTCACGGACGTGCAGGCCGGGATGTCGTATGCGTACCGGGTGGACGGTCCGAGCGACCTCAACAGGCAGGGCCACCGGTTCAACCCGAGGAAGATCCTGGTCGACCCGTACGCCCGCGGCCACGCGGCCGACATCTGGGACCGCGTGGCTGCCTGCGGCCCGGACGACAACGTCGCCACCTCGCTGCGGAGCGTCGTCGTCGACCTCCACGCATACGACTGGGAGGGTGACAAGCCGCTCAACCGGCCGATGCACGACGCGATCATCTACGAGATGCACGTCCGCGGCTTCACCCAGTCCCCAACGTCGGGCGTCGCGGACCCCGGCACCTTCCTCGGGGTGATCGAGAAGATCCCCTACCTGAAGAAGCTCGGCGTCACCGCCGTCGAGCTGCTTCCCGTCTTCGAGTTCGACCCGAGCGAGATCGGGGGAACGAACCCCGTCACCGGCGAGCCGCTGAGCAACTACTGGGGCTACAGCACCGTCGGCTTCTTCGCTCCGCACTCCGGGTACTCGGTGCAGCCGGAGGCCGGCGTCGCGATCCACGAGTTCCGGGACATGGTGAAGGCGCTCCATCGGGCCGGGATCGAGGTCATCCTCGACGTGGTCTTCAACCACACGGCCGAAGGCAACCACCAGGGCCCCACGATCAGCTTCCGCGGCCTCGACAACTCGATCTACTACCACCTCGAGCCGTACGACAGGCAGTACTACACGAACATCTCTGGCTGCGGGAACACGCTGAACTGCAACCATCCGGTCGTCGACAAGTTCATCACGGAGTGCCTGCGCTACTGGGTCCGTCACATGCACGTCGACGGGTTCCGGTTCGATCTCGCGTCGGTGCTCTCGCGAGGACCCGACGGAGCGCCGATGGAGGACCCGCCGTCGCTCTGGCACATCGAGCTGGATGACGAGCTGGCCGACACGAAGATCATCGCCGAGGCATGGGACGCGGGGGGTCTGTACCAGGTCGGGTACTTCCCGGGCTTCAGGTGGGCCGAGTGGAACGGCCACTACAGGGATGATGTCCGGCGCTTCGTGAAGGGCGACAAAGGGCTGGTCGGCGCGGTCGCAGCGAGGATCTCCGGGAGCGCGGACCTCTACCAGGCGAAGGGGCGTCTGCCGGTCAACAGCGTCAACTTCATCACAGCCCATGACGGGTTCACGCTCAATGACCTGGTCTCGTACAACGACAAGCACAACGAGGCCAACGGCGAAGGCAACGGCGACGGGACGAACGACAACCTGAGCTGGAACTGCGGGGTCGAGGGCGAGACGGACGACCCGGCGGTCGAGCGGCTCCGCGCGCGACAGATGCGCAACTTCCTCACGATCCTCATGCTCTCCCAGGGAGTGCCCATGTTCGTCATGGGCGACGAAGCCCGCCGGACCCAGATGGGGAACAACAACGGCTACTGCCAGGACAACGCGCTCGCCTGGCTCGATTGGGACCGCGTGGCGACCGCCGGCGACCTCGTGCGCTTCACTGGCGAGCTGATCGCCTTCCGGAAGAGCCACCCTCGCCTGCGCCCGACCAACTACTTCCACGGACGCACGAACTCGCGCGGCCTCGCCGATCTCGAGTGGCACGGCTGCCGCCTCCACTCCCCCGGCTGGAACGACCCTGCGTCACGCGTCCTCGCGTTCACGCTGGCCGGGTTCCCCGGCACGGCCCACGGCGACGTGGTCGCCGAGGACGTGGATATCCACGCGATGCTCAACATGGAGTGGGACGACCTGGACTTCGACCTCCCGGCCGTCGAGGGGCGTCGGTGGTACCGGGTCATCGACACCGGCGCCGCGGCACCGGACGACATCCTGAGCCCGGGGAGCGAGAAGCTCGTCGACGGCGACTCGTACCGAGTCGCGAACCGGAGCGTGGTCGTCCTCATCTCGCGGCCCGCCGCTGAGAGGGTGGCGCAGTGAGACGGATCGAGGCAGCCCCCCACCGGGTCGCCGAGCCCCACCGTCACGACCCCCGGGCGACCGCGTCGCCTTCTCATCTGCACGATAGCCCTGTGAGGTACCCGTGAACGAGCTCACCTTCACCTTCTCGGACACCATCGCCGGCTACGTCCGGTCCTTCGACGCGACCAGCGGAACGTTCGTGGTGACGACGCCGGGCGACAAGGACTTCACGATCAAGCTGGGTGCCAACTGCTACGCCGAGGTGGTGCGCAACCTCGGCGAGTCGTTCCAGGACGCGACCGCGCAGATGCAGAGCATGCTGACACAGGGTCGATTCCTGTTCGCCTACGGCATCTTCTTCCCCGAGGACGAGGTCAAGTTCGAGGCGAAACGACTGATCTTCCTCGGCAAGAACCCCGAGGACTACCGGTTCGAGGCGCAGGACTGGTGGGTGCGGCAGGTCCGCGAGATCGCGGACTTCTACCTGAAGGCGCAGTTCCCGGACGGGGAGGTCGACTTCCGCCAGTACCGCACGCAGCTGACGCTGGAAGGGACCAAGACCGGCAACCTCCGCCAGGAGACGGACACCATCTCGCGGATGGTGTACGGGTTCGCGACCGCCTACCTGCTCACCGGTGAGGACCGCTTCCTCGAGGCAGCCGAGGCCGGGACGACGTACCTGCGCGAGCACATGCGCTTCGTGGACACCGAGGCGGACATCGCGTACTGGTACCACGGGATCGACGTCAAGGCCGGCCACGAGCGGAAGATCTTCGCATCGGAGTTCGGGGACGACTACGACGCTCTGCCGGCCTACGAGCAGATCTACGCGCTGGCGGGCCCGACGCAGACGTACCGGGTCACCGGCGACGCTGCCATCCGCTCGGACATCGATCGCACGCTGAACCTGTTCGAGCTCTACTACCGCGACGCCGTCGGCGGGGGCTACTTCTCCCACGTGGACCCGGTCATGCTCGACCCGCGGGCAGAGTCGCTGGGCCCCAACCGGGCGCGCAAGAACTGGAACTCAGTGGGCGATCACGCGCCCGCCTACCTGATCAACCTGGTCCTCGCGACGGGCGAGCAGAAGCACATCGACATGCTCGTGGACACGGGCGACACGATCACCGCCCGCTTCCAGGACTACGAGAACAGCCCGTTCGTCCAGGAGAAGTTCCACGAGGACTGGACTCACGACAAGACGTGGGGCTGGCAGCAGAACCGGGGCGTCGTCGGTCACAACCTGAAGATCGCCTGGAACCTGATGCGGATCAACAGCATCGCCCCGAAGGACGAGTATGTCGCCTTCGCGCGGACCATCGCGGAGCGGATGCCCGACATCGGCAGCGACAGGCAGCGCGGCGGCTGGTACGACGTCATGGAGCGAGAGCTCGGCCCGGGGGAGACGCACCACCGGTTCGCGTGGCACGACCGCAAGGCGTGGTGGCAGCAGGAGCAGGGGATCCTGGCGTGCCTGATCCTGTCCGGCACGCTCGGAGACCCCGCCTATCACAAGCTCGCGCGTGAGTCGGTCGCGTTCTACAACGCGTTCTTCCTCGACAACGACAACGGAGCCGTCTACTTCAACGTCCTCGCGAGCGGCGTCCCGTACCTCCTGGGGACCGAGCGCCTCAAGGGCAGCCACTCGATGAGTGGGTACCACTCCACCGAGCTCTGCTACCTCTCTGCCGTCTACTCGAATCTCCTCGTCAACAACCAGCCTCTCGACCTGCACTTCAAGCCGAAGCCGAAGGCGTGGGCCGGGAACATCCTCCGGGTCGCCCCCGATCTGCTGCCGCCGGGCAGGGTCCGGATCGAAGAGGTCTGGATCGACGGCCAGCGCCACACCGACTTCGACGCAGAGGCGCTCACGGTCCACCTCCCCGAGTCGGAGTTCGACCTCCCGGTGCGCGTTCGGATCGCCCCAACGGTGCTCGCCGAGACCTTCACCGTGGAGACGGATCTGGAGGGTGCGTCCGCCACGCTGACGCTCTTCGGAGCGCTGTTGCCGAACTCGGTGCCCCAGCTGCAACGCGAGCTGGCGAAGGTCATCGCGGCCCAGCCGCGCCGCGTGATCCTGGACGCCGCCGACCTGAGGTCGATCGCTCCTGTCGCCGTGCGCGCCCTCGTCTTCGCGAAGCAGCAGCTCGACGTGGACGTCGACGTGTACATCGTCGGCGCCCCCGACGAGGTCCTGAGCGTGTTCCACCAGGAGGAGCTCGACGACGAGGTGACCGTGGTGGCCGACTTCGCATCCATCCCCGACGCCTGAGATCAGGACGACCGGCCCCGCCGGCCGGAGACGCGGGCGCCGACGCGTCCGAGGGTCGAACCGGCCAGCGACCGCAACACAGACGAGAAGGCAGGTATCACATGAAGCGCGTCCTCATCCTCCTCTCCGAGTACGGGTACTGGGGAGAGGAGCTCGTCGGTCCTCTCGAGACGTTCGACAGGGCCGGGTACCAGGTCGACTTCGCGACGCCGCGCGGGAAGCGACCGAGCCCGCTCCCGCCGAGCATGGATCCGGCGTACGTGGATCCGCCGCTGGGCCGATCCGTGACGTCCGAGGAGGTCGCGCGCAAGACCCGGGAGCTCGACGCCTCCCCCAGGTACGACCATCCCATCGACATCTCGGCGTGGGTGCCGGAGCGCCCGTACTGGAGCTCCCCGACGCTGCTGCGCGACATGGAGCACTACTACGACCGGCTCGATGCCCTGGCGCCCGAGCTCGAGAAATACGACGCGATCCTTCTCTGCGGCGGGAGCGGGCCGATCGTGGACATCGCGAACAACGACCGCGTCCACGCCCTGATCCTGTCGTTCCTCAAGCTGGGGAAGCCGATCGGCGCCGAGTGCTACGGGGTGACCGCCCTCGCGTTCGCCCGTGACCTCACCGACCGCAAGAGCATCATCTGGGGCAAGCACGTCACGGGGCACTGCAAGGAGTACGACTACAAGGACGGCACCGGGTTCCTCGGGACCGACCTCAACATGGGCCCGCCGCCGTATCCGCTCGAGTACATCCTGCGCGACGCCACCGGGCCGGACGGCGGCTACCACGGCAACGTGGGCCACGCGACGTCCGTGATCGTGGACTACCCGTTCATCACGGGGCGATCCACTCCCGACTCGTACCTGACCGGCGAGAAGATGGTCGAGGTCCTGGAGCAGGGCCTGACGCGCTTCGGCTGGTAGGCCACCGGCATCCCCGATCGATCACGGAGGCATCAGCCCATGCCCAGGACGGGCAGATTCGCGATCATCGAGCAGTTCCTCGCCGACGACCTGCACTTCATGTTCGGCAATCCCGGCACGGTCGAGCAGGGGTTCCTCGATGCGCTCGGGAGTTACCGCGACTTCACGTACATCCTGACGCTCCAGGAGACGGTGGCCGTCGGGATCGCGGACGGCTACGCCCGCGCGACCGGCCGGCCGGCGATCGTCCAGCTCCACAGCGGCGTCGGACTGGGCAACGGCATCGGGATGCTCTACCAGGCGAAGCGCGGCGGAACCCCGCTCGTCGTCGTCGCGGGTGAGTCCGGGCTGCGGTACGACGCCATGGATGCGCAGATGGCCTCGGATCTCGTCGCCATCGCGCGGCCGGTCACCAAGTGGGCTACCCGGGTCGTGGACCCGACGTCGCTCCTGCGGGTCATCCGCCGCGCGGTGAAGATCGCCGAGACGCCGCCGACCGGCCCCGTATTCGTGGCGCTTCCGGCGGACGTCCTCGACGCCATCAACGACGAGGAGGTCAGGCCGACCTCGCCGGTCCGCACCCGGGTGATCCCCGAAGCGACGGACCTCGGCGCGGCGGCGGACATCCTGGCCGCCGCGCGCGACCCCCTCGTGATCATGGGCGACGGTGTCGCGAGGTCGGGCGCACAGGCCGAGCTCACGCACATCGCCGAGCTGCTCGGAGCGGGCGTCTGGGGTGCGACCTCGTCCGAGGTCAACATGGACGAGACGCATCCCCTCTTCCAGGGTCACCTCGGCCACATGTTCGGCGAGCACAGCCGCGGGATCGTGCACGGCGCGGACGCGATCCTCGTCGTGGGCACGTACCTCTTCCCGGAGGTCTACCCGATGCTCTCCGATCCGTTCGCGCCCGCTGCGCGGATCGTCCATGTGGACCTCGACGCCTACGAGATCGCGAAGAACTTCCCGGTCGAGGTCGGCCTGCTGGGCGACCCCAGGTCGACCCTCGCCGCTCTCGCGCGCGACATCGACGCACGCCTGACGGACGCGAATCGCGAGGCCGCGCGGTCGCGGACGGCCGCCATGACGGAGAGCCGGGACCGGCGCGACGCGGCGGAGCGGGACGCGGACCTCGCGGCCCGGCGCACCACCCCGCTGCATGTCTCGCAGTTCCTCGAGGAGCTCGCCCGCCGCCTGCCGGCAGATGCGGCGATCTTCGACGAGGGGCTCACGTTCTCACCCGAGATCACGCGGTACCTGCCGCCGCGCCGACCCGGCTCGTTCTTCCAGACGCGCGGCGGCTCGCTCGGGGTCGGCATCCCGGGCGCCATCGGGGTCAAGCTCGCCGACCCGGGTCGCACGGTCGTCGGCTTCACCGGTGACGGCGGGAGCATGTACACGATCCAGGCGCTGTGGACGGCGGCCCATCACGGGATCGGGGCCAAGTTCGTCATCCTCGACAACGGCGCCTACCAGCTGCTGAAGCTGAACATCCAGCAGTACTGGCGGGACCAGGGCCTGCCGGAGGGCACGTTCCCGCGGTCGTTCGACCTTCGCGAGCCGCGCATGCGCTTCGACCAGCTGGCCGGTGCGATGGGCGTCGCCGCCGCGCGAGTGGAGACCGCCGCGGACATCGGCCCGGCGCTCGACGCGGCCCTCGCGGACGATGCGCCGTTCCTCATCGACCTCGTCGTGAGCGACGACGTCCAGCACGACGCCGCACGGGCGAAGCACGCACGGGCGGGGCAGTCGTGAAGCCGACGAGGGAAGTCATGCATCGGATCGGAGTGGCGCTGTGGATGTGACCGGGGGCCCGGGGCGGGCGCTTTACGAGCGGCAGGTCCGCTTCCTTCTCGACAAGGACGTGGACGGCCTGATCGACACGAACTACGCGGAGGATGCCGAGCTGGTCTCGTTCCAGACGGTCGTGAAGGGGAGCCAGGCCCTGAAGGAGTACTTCCGCGGCTACATCGCGATGCTCGGTGACCTGGTGATCGAGTCGACGGACAAGTTCGTCGAGACCGACGGAGCCGTCTTCTTCGAGGCGACGGTGCGGTCCGCGCTCGGGCGGACACGCGTCTACGACGCCCTGGCCCTGCGGGACGGCAAGATCGCCGTCCACTTCACCGGCGTCATGGGCTGATGGACGATCAGATGGAGGTTCAGCGATGACGACCGACGACCTCGACCAGGGCGCGGTTCGACAGCTCGTGGATGACTGGTACCGGGCGCTCGACGTGCACGCCCCCTTCGAGGAGCTCGTCCCGCTCGTCTCGTCCACCGGGCTCGAGATGTACTGGCCCGAAGGTCCGACGTTCGGCGTCGACGGCTTCAAGGGCTGGTACGAGCGCGTGACGCGGACGTTCTTCGACGAGGTCCACACGCTGAAGGAGCTCGCCATCACCCCGCGTGGCGACGAAGCCGACGTGAAGCTCATCGTCAACTGGCAGGCACACGTGTGGGACCCGCCCGAGGCCAGGAGCAAGTGGCTCGGGATGGACGCCCGCCAGACGTGGGTCGTCCGCCGATCGGAGGACGGCTCTCGCATGGTCATCCAGAAGTACGTCGTCGATGGCATGGACCTCATGCCCGGGTCGGCCTCCCTCGGCTGATCCCGCCAGCCCACCAGACACAAGGAGGTATCGGTAGCGAGCCGCGTCAGCGTCCCCCTCCACGTGATCAACCAGCACCAGCCTGGGTCGAGAGCCCAGGACCGAAGGAGAGCGATCGAATGGCGACCGAGGTATTGACGTCCCACCCCGCGATGGCGCTCGTCGACAAGATGTACGAGTGCTTCGGGAAGGGCGACATGGCCACCCTGAAGACCGATGTCTTCGCCCCCGACATCACCTGGAACCTGCCGGGACACCACCCGCTGTCGGGCATCAAGCGCGGACCCGACGAGGTCATCGCGTTCTTCGCTGCCCTCATGCAGACCGGGATCGTCGTCGAGGACGTGCACTTCGGCACGATGGAGGAAGACGGCGTCGTCGAGCGGCACACCGGCCACGGCGTGTTGACCAACGGCGAGACCATCTACTTCCCGACGTGCAGCTACTACCGCGTGCGCGACGGCCGGATCCACGAGGTGCAGGTCTACACGGGCGACCAGCACAACGTCGATCGGTACTTCTGGTCGATGTACCCGCTCAAGCCCATCCCGGACCGGCTCGGCTGAGCAGCGCGGACAGGGACGAGGAGACGCTGAGCATGGCCGAATTGACGTCCGACCACGTGAAGAGCGCGTACAAGGCGCTCGCGAGCGGCGACCGGGACATCGTCCAGCAGTTCTGGGCCGAGGACATGGTCTGGCAGGTCCCGGGGCACAACGAGCTGTCCGGCTGGTATCACGGCCTCGACGGGTTTCTCGGGTTCATGGGCCGCGTGGGTGAGCTGTCCGGCGGCAGCTTCAACATGGAGACCATCGAGATCCTCGTGACCGACGACTGGTCGTGCGACATCACCCGGAACAAGGGCAAGCGCGCGGACAGCGACAAGCGGATGGACATCGAGGTCGCCCACGTCCTTCGCTGGCGCGACGGGAAGGTGATCGCCGGCAGGGGCGCGATCTTCGGCGACGGCACGACCGAGTACGACCAGTTCTGGTCGCGCGCGCCGGTCGTCGGCGATACGGAGTAGGCCCCGAGAGGGCGAAAGGGGCACGAGATGCCGATCATCACGGTGCAGTTCATCAAGGATGTCGTGGCGAACGAGGAGCAGAAGCAGGAGCTCATCGTCAAGCTCACGGACACGTTCATCTCGGTCGTCGGCGAGGTCGCGCGACCGTTCGTCTACTGCATCATCCAGGAGACTCCCCAGATGGAGTGGGGCATCGGCGGCAAGCCGATGCCGGATCTCGCCTGGCTCATCGGCCCGGAGTACACGGCCCAGAAGAACCGCTCCAACGAGATCATGGGCAAGGTCGTCGAGCAGCTGACGTCACAGCATGCGGCGAGCGGCGGCGATCCGGACAAGGACGCCCTGGCCGAGAACCTCTGGAAGGGCGGGAAGCAGCACGAGTAGACCACCCCTGGGCCGGCGACGCCGTCGCCGGCCCCTCTCTTTGGCGCCGGGGCACGACGGGAGACGCGAATGACTGACACGGGACATGTGTACACGGCGGAGGAAGAGGCCGCGATGGCGGTCATCCGGCGCTGGTGCGACGAGGGCTGGACCCAGGGCAAGGTCCAGGTCGCCGACGAGATCATCCACCCGAACTTCAAGGTCCACGGGGCCGGCGGGCAGGTGATCGAGCCCGGGATCGAGGGCCTGAAGCAGCTGATCCTCGCCTGGCGGACCGGGTTCCCGGACGCCGTCCAGCGGGTCGACGAGATCTTCGCGGTCGGCGGCACGGTCTGCGTCCGCCTGACGTGGGAGGGCACGCACCTTGGCGAGTTCCTGGGTGTCCCTCCCTCGGGCCAGAAGGTGAGCGTCGGGACGATCGGCATCGACCGGGTCGTCGACGGCAAGGTCGTCGAAGGCTTCGGCGAGCTCGACATGCTCGGTCTGATGACCACGATCGGCGGAGTGAAGTCAACGGTCGAAGGAAGCTAGGCCGCTCCGTCCGGTGCCGGGTCCGAGCCGCGATCGGCGATCGCTGACCAGCCAGGGCGGGTGAATGACGGAGGGCCGACATGGCCACGGACGAGAACCAGGCGATCTACAGGCGGTTCGTCGATGACATCATCAACGACGGCCGCTACGAGCTCATCCCCGAGCTGTTCGACGCCGGCTACACGGACCACAGCGCACCACCCGGCGCGCCCGGGGGGTTCGCCGGGGTCGAAGCGGTGTTCCGGATGTTCCGAGGCGGCTTCCCGGACGTCCACTTCACCATCCAGACGATGCTGTCCGAGGGGGACAAGGTGGCGACGCGCGTCACCGGCTCCGGCACCCACGGCGGCGCGTTCATGGGGATCCCGCCCTCCGGCAAGCAGGCGACGTGGGCGTCGCACGGCATCTTCCGGGTTCGCGACGGCAGGATCGTCGAGCACTGGGGTCAGCCGGACATCCTCGCCCTCCTGGCGCAGATCGGCGGCATCCCTGCATCGGCCGGCATCGGGCCGCCGCCCGATGCATCGCACCTCCGAACGCGGCCCGACATCCTGCCGCCCGATCCGCACGATCCGGCGCTCCTCGAGGCTCACAGGCACGCGGTCGGCTGGGTCCACGACACGGCATTCAGCGCCGGTGACGTCAGCCTCGCCGCGCGGTACGTCGCCGCCGACTACGTCGACCACCCACCTGCCCGGCCCTACAACGTCGCGCTCAGCGGGCCGGCTTCG
>CAIYQJ010000225.1 GCA_903928275.1 uncultured Chloroflexota bacterium | reverse complement strand
TCCAGCCGGACCGGCCACGGCTTGACCCAGAGCATGTGGTCGCCCGTCGGCACGCCGGCGGCCGCGATGGCCGCGGCGTCGGGTCGGTCGGCCACCACGCGGAGGCGCGGGTCCACGTGGAGGACGCGCCGCCCCGTCCGCGACACGGTGCCGCGCAGGTGAAGGAGGAGCGTCTCGATCTCGTCGTCGCTGAGCGCCGGCGTCGGCAGGGTCGAGGCGGGCGTGGGCCGCGCACGGGAGGCCAGGTAGTCGTCGGCGGCGCGGACCGCTGCGAGGGTCCGTGCGAGGCACTCGGCTCCGTCGTCGGCCCACGTGACGAGGCCGTGATGGGCGAGGACCACGCCGTCGTACGGGGCGAGATCGGCGACGAGGCGCGCGAGCTCGAAGCCGGGGCGCAGCCAGTCCAGGTAGGCGAACCGCTCGCCGAGCGCCTCGCGCACCGCGTCGCGACCGTGGGCCTGGTTGGTGAGCGCACAGATGGCGTCCGCGTGGACGTGGTCGACGTGCGCGGCGGGCAGGAACGCGTGGAGGAGCGTCTCGATCGACGGGCGCGGCGCGGTCGGGTCGACGAGCGCTCGCCGGACCAGGCGGACCATCTCGGCGTCGTCGATCGCGTCGAGGTCGCGGAGCGGCTCGAGCTCCTCGATCCACAGGGCCGGGTACGTGGCGGCGTCGCCGGTCGCGAGGTCGCCGCCGGACGCCTTGACCCAGAGCACGCGGCGCTCCCGGCCGAGGTGGTCGACGAGGACGCCCTTCGCCGAGGTGTTGCCGCCGCCGTTCACGACGAGCCCGGGGTCCGCACCGATCCGCCGCGAGCGGCTGACGAGGTCCTGGAGTGCGCCCTCGGCAGGACGGCCGAGGTCCTCGGCGGTCACCGGACGCCGCTGCTCAGCCGGTCGCCCGGGACCTGGCCGGCGCTGACCTCGAGGACGCCCTCCTCCGTGACGAGCGCGGTGATGAGTCGCGCGGGCGTCACGTCGAAGGCCGGGTTGTGGGCGCGCGTGCCCTCGGGCGCCACGCGGACGCCTCCCCAGGTGAGCACCTCGGCTCCGTCGCGCATCTCGATCTCGATGTCCGCGCCGCTCGCCGTGCGGACGTCGACGGTGGACTCGGGAGCCGCGACGATGAACGGGATGCCGGCGTCGGCGCACGCGAGCGCGACGCCCACGCTCCCGATCTTGTTCGCCGTGTCCCCGTTCGCTGCGATCCGGTCGGCACCGATGATCGCCACGTCCACGAGGCCGCGCAGGATCGTGCTCGCCGCCGCGCCGTCCGCCTGGACGTAGTGCGGGATCCCATCCTGCACGAGCTCCCAGGCCGTGAGCCGCGCCCCCTGGAGGAGCGGGCGTGTCTCATCGACGAAGACGACCTCGAGCGCCCCGCGAGCGTGCAGCTCGCGGATCACGCCGAGCGCGGTTCCCCATGCGGTCGTCGCGAGCGCGCCCGTGTTGCAGTGGGTGAGGACCCGGACGCGACCCGGGACGCGGGCCTGGACCCAGTCGGCGCCGTGGCGGCCGATCGCGCGATTGATCCGCTCGTCCTGCTCGACGATGTCGAGCGCGGCGGCCAGCACGGCCTGGCGACCGGACGAGATGAGCGGACTGACACGGTCGACGCCCCATGCGAGGTTGACGGCGGTGGGTCGGGCGGCGCGGATGTGGGCGATCGCGGCGTCGAGCTCCGCAGGGCTCCAGCCCTCGCGGGCACACTGATCCATCGCGATCACGACGCCGAGGGCGCCGACCGCACCGAGCTGGGGCGCGCCACGGACGGCCAGCCGCTGGATCGCATCGACCAGCTGCTCCACGCTCTCGAGCGACATGCGCACGAGGCGACCCGGCAGCTCGGTCTGGTCGATGACGCGAACGGCGTTCCCGGTCCACTCGATCGGCCGGAGCGGCTCCCTCACGACCCTCCCCCTCGCGTTCGCTCGGTCACAAGACGACCAGTCGTCCTACAACTCCCACTATGGGGCGCCCGCGGAGACGGTGTCAAGTCGGTCGCGCTGCGGGTTCGGCCGGGTCGCGGAGCTACCCGCCGTGCGTGGGCGCGGCCCCCCTGTCCGCCCACGCCGGCGCCCATTGCGTCTCGCGGATGCGCGCGACGTCGTCCGCCGGCACCTCGGGGACGGGCCCGAACGGCAGCGCGCGGAGGTACGCGTCGGCGACGCCCTCGACGACGCAGGCGGCGTTGTACGCGTGCTCCACCGTGGGCCCGATCGCGAGGACGCCGTGGTTTCGGAGCAGGCATGCGCTCCGGTGGCGGAGCGGCTCCGCGGTCAGGGTCGCCATGTCCTCCGTCGCGCCGCGGGCGTAGGGCGCTGTCACGATGCCGCCACCGCAGGCGGCGATGAGGCCGTGGAGGATCGGCGGCAGGTCCATGCCGAGCGCCGCGAGGGCCATCGCGGCCGGGCTGTGGGTGTGGACGATCCCCGCGACGTCGGGCCGGTCGCGGTAGGCGAGCGTGTGGAGCGGCAGCTCCGCGGTGGGCCTCAGCGACCCTTCGACGACGGTGCCGTCGAGAGCGACGATGACGATGTCCTCGGGGCGGAGAGTGTCGTACGCCGTGCTGCCGGGCGTGACCGCGACGAGGCCCGGCTCGGAAGCGATCCGGGTGCTGATGTTCCCGGCCGTGTACGACACCAGGTGCTCGTGGAGCATGCGGCGGCAGAACAGGACCACGAGTTCCCGCGCCTCGCGGCGCGTCTGCGGGATGCCGGACGCGGTCATGGAGTGCCCTCCTCCGGGCTTGTCGGCGGCGCGCCCGACGTCACGGGGCGGCCGATGAGAACGCATCCTCGGACTCGACGATCGGCGCGTCGGCGAGGAGGGACTCGGCGAGGCCGTCGTCGATGACGATCTCGTGGACGATGCCGCCGGCGAGCGCAGCCCGGATCGCGGCGGCCTTCTCCGGGCCCCCGGCGACCGCGATGACCCGACGGGACATGGACAGGTCCGCGAGCGACAGGCCGACGGCGGCGAGCCCGGGCGCATCGACCAGGCGGCCCGCCGAATCGTACCACCGCCCAAGGATCTCCCCGACCGCTCCAGCGTCGACGAGACAAGTCATGGCGGGGCCCGAGACGAGCCCGGCGATGCGCAGCTGCGCCTCCTCGCCGACGACCCCGACGGATACGAGCGTGACGTCGGCGGCGCGGGCGACCTCGAGTGCACGGCGGACCGGCTCGCTCGCGACGAGCGCGTCGAACGATGGACCCGGCTCCACGAACGCGGGAGCGGGCAGGTGCACCACCGACGCGCCGAGCGCGGCGGCGAGCGTCCGGGTCACGTCGACCGCGGGAACCATCTCCCCGCCCCCTGCATGGCCCACCGCGTCCACGACGCGGACGGCGGTCGTCGCGCGGGCCCGGACGAGACGGGCCGTCGCCGCGAGGGTCCGGCCCCAGCTCGCCGCGAGGGTCGCGTGCCCCGCGTCTCCGATGCGCTCCACGAGCCGGGCGGCCGCGCGGGCGGCCGCCGTCGCCGACGACTCGGCGCCGACGCGGACGCCCACCGTCGCGGCGACGTGGAGGCGCGTGGCGAGGTCGGCGGCGAGCCGCGACTCGCGGCGGATCGGCACGGTCAACACGACCTGCACGATCCCCTGCCGCGCCGCGTCGGCGAGGGCGCGGCTGATCGTGGACCGGGAGACGTCGAACCGCCGCGCGATCTCGTCCTGTGTGAGCCGGAACTCGTGGTGAAGCCACGCGACCTCGACGAGGAAGTCGCGACGGTCGTCGATCACGGACGACCTGGCACGCCCGAGGCCGACGGACGTGGCTCGCCGGCATCGTCGTCCACGGCCGCCCGCATCCGCGTGACGTTGGCGAGGAGGTCCCCGCGATGGAGGTCGCCGCCCACGAGGAGCGCCGTGTCGGGCCCGTAGAACGCGTGGATCTCCTCGACCCGGGCGAGCGTCATGCCGCCCCCGGGGGCCGGGAAGATGGCCGGCATGTGGCCGAGGGGAGCACGGCAGGACCGCGCGATCGAGGCGCACGCGTCACGGCTGAAGCTGAACCGACCACCGTAGCTCGGGAACACGACGAGGTCGGCTCCAGCGAGGCGGAAGATCGTCCCGAACAGCACGCCGTGCTCGATCCCCGCGTCGTCGCCGATCACGAAGGAGCCGAGGAAGGCCGGGTGACCCATGATCGGCAGCCCGATCCCGTCGTCCGCGGCGAGCGCGCGCATCGTGTCGAGCCCGGCGAGACCCGGCAGCACGAGGAGGCCGCCGGCTCCGGCGTCGCGCGCGATCCGCGCCCGTTCCGCGATCTCGTCGGCCGGTCCGTTGAGCGACGGCATGTAGAGGCTCCGGGCGCCGATCGCGTCGTTCGTGCGCCGAACCGCCGCGGCGCAGGCGCGGACGCGCTCCTCCCACGGTGCGAAGGGCTGGTTCGCGAGGCCGTGGTCATCCTTGATCACGTCGATGCCGCCGCGGACGAGCGTCTCCGCGATCCCGGCGAACGCACCGGCGTCGAGGCCCATCGGCTTGAGCGCAGTGGTCAGGAGAGGGCGATCCGGGACGCCGAGCAGCGCACGGAGCCCCGGGACGCCGAAGCGCGGACCCGGGAAGCGGCCGAGCAGGTCGGACGGCAGCTCGAGCCCGACGAGGCGGACACCGGGGTACAGGGAGCAGTTGCCGAAGAGGACGTTGAGGAGCTGCGGAAGCTCGCCGCCGGTCGTCTCCACCGCGTAGCTGATCCGCACGCGGCTCCGCTCCGGACCGGTCGCATCCACCGACTCGACGCGACCGATGACGTGGCGCCGGATGTCATCGTCCGCGATGAGGTCGGCGGGGAACTCGATCGTCTGCTCCACGGCGATGTCCTGCGCTCGCCCGCGGGCCGCGTCATGCGGGCCCGCGATCGCGTAGGTCGCCAGGAACCTGGAGCCGCTCACGCGCAGCGTCGTGGGACCGATCACAGCGAGTCGCTCCGCTCGGCCGACGCCGCGGCCGGCTCGGGCGCCGGCAGCTCGTCGGACATCTCGGCAGGGTCGATCCCGAGGTGCTCGCCCAGGAGCCGCTCCACCGCGCCGACGATGCCGAGCGCGTCCAGCCCGTGCTCGCGGGCGAGGTGCTCGCGGCTCGCACCGTGCGCGTAGGTGTCCTGGAGCCCGACGCGGACCAGCCGCTTCCCCAGGCCCGCCTCCGCGATCTTCTCGGCCACCGCGGACCCCAGGCCGCCGACGATCGTGTGGTTCTCGGCTGTGACGACACCGGCCCGTGAGCCCGCGAGCGTCGAGAGGATCTCCGGGTCATCGAACGGCTTGTGCGTGGAGACGTGCAGGTGGCGGATGCCCACGCCGCGACGCTCCAGGGCGCGGACGGCTCGCATCCCCTCCTCCGTCTCGATGCCGGCGGTGACCAGCGCCACGTCCGGACCGTCGCCGAGGACACGGACCCGGTCGAGCCGCATGGGGTCGTCACGAGGGAAGAGCCGAGGGACGGCGCCGCGCAGCATCCGGACGTAGACGGGTCCGTCCACGGCCTGGGCTACGTCGAGGACGCTCTCGACCTCGGTGGCGTCCCCGGTCTCGAGCACCGTCATGTTCGGCGTGGCGCGGAGGATCGCGACATCCTCGATCGCCTGGTGCGTGACGCCGCCCGGGGTGAGGATCCCCGGCAGGAACCCGATCATCCGGACGCGGAGGTTGGGGTACGCCACCGACATCGCGAGCTGGTCGTACGCGCGGCGGTAGATGAAGACCGCGAACGTGTGGATGAACGGCGTGTAGCCCTCGCGCGCGAGCCCGGCGGCGAAGCTGAGCATGTTCTGCTCGGCCATGCCCATCGAGAAGAAGCGGTCCGGGTACGTGTCCCGCCAGCGCCCGACCTCGGACGAGTTCGTGAGGTCCGCGGCCAGGACCACCACCTCGGGCTTGTCCCGGGCCCAGTCGATGAAGCTCTGGACGTGCGGCCGGACGACGATCTCGGCGCTCATCGGACGACTGCCTCCCGCATCATGGCCTCGAAGGCTGCCTGGTACCTGGCCTGCTCGGCCGGGGAGGCGAACCGGAGCGTGTGCAGGAGCGGCGCCTTCTCCGCGAGGATCGGGACGCCACGGGTGGGGTCCGTCCGGGCGAGGACGACGTGCGGCCGGTCGCTCGGTCGCCGCATCGCCGCGTCGAGCGCGTCGAGATCGTGGCCGTCGACCTCGTCGCAGCTGGCGCCGAACGCGCGGATCCGGTCCGCGAGCGGCTCGAGATGGGCGACGGTCGCGACGAGGCCGTCACACTGCTGGCCGTTCGCGTCCACGACGACGCGGAGGTTCGCGATCCGGTGGAATGCGGCGTTCGCGAGCGCCTCCCACGTCTGGCCCTCCTCGAACTCCCCGTCCGACATCATGACCCAGACGAGGCCGGTGTCCCCCCGAAGCCGCCGCGCGAGGGCGATGCCCGCCGCCTGCGAGAGCGCCTGCGCGAGCGAGCCGGTGGTGGTCTCGATGCCGGGCGAGTGCTCGGCGCCGATCATCTCCACCGTTCCCCCGTCCCGGTTGAAGTCATCGAGCCCGTCCGGCGCCAGCCGCCCGACCTCGATGAGCGTCGCGTAGAGCGCGAGCGCGTACTGGGCGGGCGAGAAGATGAACCGGTCGAGGTCCGGCGCCACCGGACCGTGATAGACGGCGCCCGTCACGTAGCCGGGAGTCCGCGGCCCCGGCACCCCGATGAAGGGCCCCGGCCGGATCGGCGTCGCGAGCGGCGCCAGCCGAAGCGTGCGCGTGTACAGCATCGCGAAGATCTCCGCGGCAGAGCATGCCTGCGAGAGGTAGCCCTCCCCGTTGCGGAGCACGTGCTCGAAGACGCGGCGTCGGACACCGGCCGCGACGGCGCGCGTGCCGTCCTGCCAGGCGGTGGACGGGTCGGCCATCGGCGGAGTCACCTCGGGTCGTCGGGGCGGTCAGGGCGGGCGGGCGCCGTGCACGTTCGTGCATGACCGCACGTTCGTGCAGTATGCCACGGGCTGCCGCCGGGAGGGCCTCGGCGGCGCCGGC
>CAIYQJ010000224.1 GCA_903928275.1 uncultured Chloroflexota bacterium | reverse complement strand
GTTCGACACGCCGGTCACCTTCCCGAGCCTCCGAACACGACCGTCACCGTCCGCGCGATGACCGAGAGGTCGAGCCTCGGCGACCACTCGTCGATGTACCTCAGGTCGAGCTCGGCTCTCTTGTCGAAGTCCTCGAACCGGCGGGCCGCAACCTGGGCGAGGCCGGTGATCCCCGGCTTCATGGACAGTCGACGTCGGTGCCACAGGTCGTAGCCGTTGACCTCCACCATGGGCGCAGGCCGCGGCCCGATCAGGCTCATGTCGCCCTTGAGGACGTTCCACAGCTGCGGCAGCTCATCGATGCTCGTCTTGCGCAGGAACCGGCCCCACGCGGGGACGCGCGGATCGTCGTCCAGCTGAAGCGCCGGGCCGCTGATCTTGCTCAGATGCCGGACCTCGTCCAGCCTCGCCTCGGCGTCCCGGTACATCGTGCGGAACTTCACCAGGGTGAAGTGCCGGCCGTTCATCCCGACACGCGTCTGGCGGAACAGGACCGGGGATCCGTCCTTCGCGCGGATGTAGATCGCCGCCGCCAGGAGGACCGGGCTGAGGACGACCAGCCCGACAGCGGCCCCCACGTAGTCGATGAGCTGCTTGATGGCCAGCGCCAGGAAGCGCTGGGGTCCGCGGACGAAGGAGAGGACGGGGAGGCCGTCCAGCTCGTCCGGTTGGCCTCCTGGCAGCGTGAAGCTCCCGTCAGGCACCGGGATCCGGACGATGCTGCCGGCCTCCTGTGCCACGCTCGCGATCGCCTGGACCATCCCCCAGCTCTGCGGCGGGAGCACGATCCCCACTTCGTCCACCACGCGCCCGGCAAGGATGGCCTCCAGGTCGAAGATGGTCCCCAGGAGTGGACGAGTCGTCACGCCGTGTCGCTCGTGCTCCTCGGACAGGTGGCCGATGACGGTGATCCCCAGGCCACGGCGGTTCTCGAGAACGTCCGCCCACTCCTGCGCCGCGGGACCGGTGCCCACGACCAGCGCGTATCGCGCCGATCGCCGGCCGCTTCGCCACGCGTAGAACGCGTTGCGGATGACGGCGCGTTCGGCGATCGTCACGAGCACGAGCGACGCGAAGTACGTGAGGAGGAAGACTCGACTCACGTACCCGAAGTCGAACAGGTACAGGAGCGCGAACGTGAAGATGGCCTGCAGTGACGCGGCCTGGAAGATGAGGCTGGCCTCGCCCTGCGTGGAGAGCCTCAGGCGGAGCTTGTAGCATCCCAGGAGCCAGAGCCAGAACACCCACAGAACGGCAGCTCCCGCGATCGTTCCCATCGCGTTGAGGCCCATCTGCTGCCACGCGACCTCCCACGCGCCCCACGGCAGGCGGACGGTGGAGACCGCCAGGAACACGACGACGGCCGTAGCGAAGTCCCCGGCACCCAGAGCGACCTGCAGGGGTGTCAGGTACTTGCGGATCACGCGAAGGTGCCCCGCTGACCGGGATCCGACCCACTCCGCTCCGCTCCTGCGCGCGGCGCCCGGTCCGGGGACCCAGCCAGATGGTCCCGCCGGGCCGCACTGCTGAGCATGTCCCGCGACATCCACCTGACATTGGCGCGCCCGGCCGTGCTCACCCGCAGCGTGCGGAACTCGTAACCCGCGGACGCATCTCCCCACCGACTGCTGCGCCGCTCCCGGGACAGAGCGGGCGTCTGCCGGGCGTCCAACGCGCGCGCCAGGTCGATCACCTCGGCCCCGGTCACGTGCCGCCCTCGAGCGCGGTCGATCAGATCGCGCAGCTGATCCGTCACACCTGCCTCCGGCACGGGGATGGATGCGCGGAGGATGCGCGGGTCGGCCGTCTCCTCCGCCGCCTCCACGTCGTAGCCGAGCGTCTCGTGCAGCCGTTCGCCGGGGCGCAGGCCCGTGAAGCGGATGGCCACGGATGTCTCGTCGTAGCCAGCGAGGCGGATGAGGTCGTGCGCGAGGTCCACGATCTTCACCGGCTGGCCCATCTTCAGGACGTACGTAGTCCCTGAGCCGCCCATGGACGCGGCGCCCAGCACCAGCTGCGTGGCCTCCGGGATGGTCATGAAGAACCGCGTGGCGTCCGGGTGCGTGATCGTCAGTGGCGCGCCCAGCTCCAGCTGCTTCTCGAAGATCGGGATGACGCTGCCGGCGGATCCCAGCACGTTCCCGAAACGGACGGCCACGGCCTCCCAGTCGTGCTCCGCACCGGCCGCCACGACGGCGAGCTCCGCGAGGCGCTTCGTGGCGGCCATGACGCTGCTCGTGTCCACCGCCTTATCCGTCGAAATGAGGACGAAGCGCTTGGCCCCCGAGGCGTGTGCTGCGTCCAGCAGCGTCATCGTGCCGCCGACGTTGTTCACGACGGCCTCCACCGGGTGGCTCTCGAGCATGGGCACGTGCTTGTAGGCCGCGGCGTGGATGACGATGTCCACCGGGTGCCTCGCGAACAGGTCGTGGATCCCCGCCGCATCCGTGACCGAGCCCAGCTCCACCGCGAGTGGGGGAGTGGGCCGGTCCGGCGCCGCCCGGTCCAGGAGCTCACGCTCGATCTCGTAGAGAGGGCTCTCGGCATGGTCGAACACGACGAGAAGGGCGGGGTCGGCGTCGAACACCTGCCTGGCGATCTCCGACCCGATGGAGCCGGCGGCACCGGTCACTAGGATCCGCTTGCCCTCCACGAGCGATCGAACGCGCTGGCGGTCCTCGTCCTGGACCGGGCGGCGCAGCAGATCCTCCACGTTGACATGGCGGATCCGCGCGGACTGGATGGAACCGGTGATGAGCTCGCCCAGGGAGGGCACGGTCCGGACGGCGAGTCTCGCCGCGGCCGCGGCCTCCACCACGCGCCGCACCGCGTACCCATCCGCGCTCGGCATCGTGATGAGCACCTGTGACGCGCTGACGTCCCGCGCAACCGTGGCGAGGACGGCGGAGTCGCCGAAGACGAGCATGTTCGCTACGCGCTGGCCCCAGAGCTTGCGGTCGTCGTCGAGGAATCCGACCGGCAGGACGCCGGCCCGGGCGTTCGACTGGGCCTCCCGAGCGAACGCCGTGCCCGCCTCGCCGGCGCCGTAGAGGAGGGTTCGGGTCTGGCGGCGGCGATCCACGGCCGGGCTAAGGTGGCGCGCCTGATACCACGATCGGCCCACCCGGAAGGCCAGCGCGAGCACGAGCGCGATCGCGGCCTGGAGCGGCCAGTAGGAGCGCGGGAACCCTGCCGCCCGCGACGCTCCGAGAGGAACGATGAACCCGTAGAACACGACGAGGGTCACGCCGAGCGCGATGAGGGCGGCGAGCGAGATGTGGACGACATCGGCAGCCGAGGGCCGGCGCCAGGAGATCGAGTTGACGTACGTGACCTGGTTCGTGACCGGCGTGACGATCGCGGGAAGCAGGGCCCACGGGAGGGCCGACAGCCAGGGGTCCATCGGGATGCCGTTGTCGGACCGGAGGGCGATCGCGAACAGACCCGCTACCACGGCGACGGCCGCGTCGAGGACCAGCCACCGGACCACATGGCTGATGGCTCGCGGGCGACTCGGGCCGGTCGCCGAGCGGTCCGCCATCACGGGGCTCGAGCGGGTGCGTCCATCTGCGATCCGCCCCCTTCACGAGAGCACCGGCCGCTCGCCGGGCCGATACATCCCACCGACCTGGAGGCCGCCCCGATCATCGTCGCGGGTCCCAGCCGCCGCCGGGGGCCTCTGCGCTCAGCGTGCACCCGGAAGTCGCGGCCGTCATCGTGCATGTGACGTAGACGCGGCGACGCATGCGGGCCCGGACATGGCGCGTACGGTGGCAGGCGATGTCTCACGCGCGTCGGATCGCGATCCTCGTGCTGGCCTGGGCGCCGGCCGTCCTCATCATGGCCGTGATCTTCCTGGCGTCATCCGAGCATCACCCGGTGATCGTCACGGACCCCTCGGTGGACGTGGTCATGAAGAAGGCGGGCCATTTCGCGGGGTACGCGCTCCTCGGCATCGCGGTCGCGATCGGCCTGACGCTGACGGTGGACGTGCGGCGGGGCGGCGTGGGCCGGATCACTGCCGACCTGGGGCGGTGGACATTCGTGGCGGCGTGGGCCATCGCCACCGCGTACGCCTGCACGGACGAGTTCCACCAGGTCTTCGTGAGCGGGCGCACGCCGTCCGTGGTGGACGTGGGCATCGATTCGCTCGGCGCGGCGACCGGCGTGGCGCTCTTCGCCTGGTGGGTGCGCCGCCGGCGTCGGACGTTCGCCGAGGCGCCGTCGGAGGCCAGCTGAGCGACGGGCGGGGCCTCGACTTGGGGCCGCCACGGCGAGCTACGCCCGTCCGGGGCGTTCGCCAGGTGCGGCCCTGCTCGCGCGACCGACGCGGATCGCGGCGCGATCAGCCGTCCGCCGGTGAGTGCAGATGGCGCCGTCAAGTCTCTTGTGTGAAAGCAGCGAGCGGGCGTCGGGCGAGGAGCTCTTTGAGGCGGAGCACCTGGCCGTGGAGGATCCGGTCGGCTGACCGGCGGTCGGCGAGCGCGCCCATGGGGCGCAACCGCCGGCGGAGCTCGCGGAACGCGCGCTCGATCAGGTTCGTCGTGCGCAGCGTCGCCCGGAGCGGCTCGGGCAGGGCGAAGACCGCGAGCAGGGCCTCGAGGTCGCGCTCGAGTCCGCGGACGATGCCCGGATGGCGCGCCCGCCAGGCGCTCGCCCAGCGCCAGTACGCCGCGACCGCCGCCCGGCGGGTGCGGGCCCGGTAGATCGCCCGCAGGCCCCGGAGACACGCCCGGCGCTCGGCGAGCGGGAGGGCGTCGAGGATGTTGCGGATCCGGTGGGTCCAGCAGCGCTGGAGGGCGGCATCGGGGAACGCCTCGGCGACCGCGGCCGCGATCCCGCCGGCCCCGTCGGCGGTGGCGAGCTCGACCGCGCCGGGGTCGAGGCCGCGGGCGATGAGCGAGCGCAGGAGGGCACCCCATGCGGCCGCCGACTCGGAGGTCGCCTGCCGGTAGTCGAGCAGCTCCCGGTTCCCCGCCGCGTCGATCGCGTAGACCG
>CAIYQJ010000223.1 GCA_903928275.1 uncultured Chloroflexota bacterium | reverse complement strand
CGCCGGGGCCGCCGGTCGCGCCCGCGCCGCCGGGGCCGCCGGGGCGCAAGCCGCCGCGGCCGCGATCCCTCCGGTCGCCCGCGTGGAGCGACTCGAGCAGGATCCGCTCCTCCACCCCGCTCCGCCGCGCGAGGACCTGGAGGTAGCTGTCGCGAAGGATGGGGTCATTGACGCGACGCAGCGTGGGCATGACCGCGTCCACGAGGCGCTTCTTGCCCTCGGGGGTGCGCGCGTCGAACCGTTCCGCCTGCGTATCGATGAGATACGCGAGGATGGGCTGCGGCGTGCGCACGGCCTCGCGCCAGAGGTCCGGCGTCTCGCGGATCACCTCGTCGGGGTCCTTGCCGGCGGGCAGCCGCACCACGCCGACCTCGGTGAGACGGAGGCCGCGGTCGTCCGCGCCGGACACGGCCGCGCCCTGCGCGAGCTCGCTGATGAGGTTCGACAGCTCCGTGATCCCGAACGTCCCGGCCTTCTGGCCCGCCGGGTCCACGTCGTACGCGAGCGCGACCTTCTCCGCGTACCGGGTGACGAGCGCCACCTGGCCGGGCGTGAGAGCCGTGCCGAGGCTGGCGACCACGTCCGTGAAGCCCGTCTGGTGCGCCATGAGCGCGTCCGTGTAGCCCTCGACGATGACCGCCTGGCCGGTCTTCCGCATGGCGGTCTTGGCCCTGTCCACGAGGTAGAGCGTCCGGCTCTTGTCGAAGAGCGGCGTGGCCGGGGAGTTGAGGTACTTGGGGCCACGATCGACGTCCGGCGCCGCCTGGCCTGGGGCCGCTCCCGGGGCACCGCCGCCGCCAGCTCCCTCGCCGACGGCCGGCAGGATGCGTCCGCCGAGGCCGATCGCCCCGCCCGACGCGTCCCGGATCGGGAAGATGATCCGCTCGCGGAACCGGTCGTAGGCGCCGCGCCCCGACGACCGCGGCGTCGTGAGCCCCACCTCGGCGAGCTCGGCCGGCACGATCTGCCGCCGCGTCTGGAGCGTCCGACTCATCGTGTCCCAGCCGGCCGGCGCGTACCCCAGCTGGAACTTCTCGATCGTCTCGTCCGTGAAGCCGCGCCCGCGGAGGTAGTCGAGCGCCACCTGGCCGGTCCGGTGCGCCAGGACGGTGTGGTAGAAGGCGATCGCCGTCTCGAGGACGTCGCGCAGGTGGGCCTTGCGGGAATCGTCGCGGCGCGTCCGGTCGTCGATCTCCACGCCGGCCCTGGCTGCGAGCACGCGGAGCGCCTCGGGGAACGCCACGCCATCGCGCTTCATGACGAAGCTGAAGACGTCCCCGCCCTCGCCGCACCCGAAGCAGTGCCACGTCTCGCGGCCGGGCGTGACGATGAAGCTGGGCGTCTTCTCGCCGTGGAACGGGCAGAGCCCCTTGAGGGTGGTGCCGGCCTTGCGCAGCTGCACCGTCTCGCCGACCACGTCGACGACGGAGAGCCTGCTCTTCACTTCAGCGGCGACGCCGACGGCCAACCGTTCTCCCGAGGACCCCTCGCCGGGGCTCGACCCATCCGCCCGGAGCCGGCGCCTGCGCGAGGCCCCGACCGAGGCGCGCACCGCGAGGTGCCGGACGTGATGCGAGGCGTGTCAAGTCTTGACACGCCGTCGAGGACCGATTCATACGCCCGGCCGCCGCTCTTGTCAAGGGGTTTGTCAATACCCCACGGGGGTATGGAGGGCCGCGGGCCAACGGAGCGTGCATCTTGTCATCCTCTTGTCCAACCGGTGTCATCTCGTTGTCCATTCGTGCGGGGCCACTCTCACCCCTCGGGGCGTCGACTCCAGCGCTTCCGCTCCGCACGCGCGCGACGATCTCGCCGCCTCTGGGGGGCGACCAGCTCGACGGCCGACCACAGGGGCGCTCCGGCGCAGGCGTGGCGCAGGGCAAGGTCAGGTGGGGTCGCGGGCCACCACGAGCAGGCTTGCCGCACCTGCCCCGTGACGCGGACGGCATCGCTCACGCCCGAGGCCGGGACGGACCTCGACGATTCGCCCTAAGCACGACGAGAGCCCCCGCCGACGAGGCGAGGGCTCTTCTTCCAGGTCCGGGGCCCGGAGCCCCGCGGTCGAGTTCAGCGCACGGACATGACCGCGCGCTCCGACATGGCGCTCGCCTCGTTCGTCGCGGTCGCCGCCGCGGAGGCGACGACGGACCAGGTCCCGGCTGTCGTGGGCCGGTAGTCGAGGACGGCGATCCCCTCGGCGGACGCGATGACGGTCTGGGTGGAGGTGATCGACAGGCCGGTGCTGCTCCGGTGCGAGATGACGAACGTGACCGACGCGAGCGGGATCCCGGGGCCGATCGGGCGGACGGTGGCGGTGAACGTCGCGGTCGCGCCGAGATCGATCACGAGCGGGGCCCTCACCGTGGCGATCGGACGGAGCGCCACCGTCTGGCGGACGAGGACCGAGACGCCGGTGCTCGTCGCTGCGGCGAGGTCGGTGGAGCCGGCGTACGACGCGCGGTACTGGGCGTTCCTCTGCGGGCGGAACGTGAGGCTCGCGGTCCCGTCGGCCGCGGTCGGGGTGGTCCCGATCGGTGCCCAGGTGACGCCGTGGTCGGTCGAACGCTCGAAGAGGATCGGCCGGCCTGCGCCTGCACCGGTGCCTGCGCTCGCGCTCACGAGGTCGAGGGCCGCCGTCAGGGTCACCGGGCGGCCCCACGTGACGACGCTCGTCGCGGGGAGCAGGGTAAGCGTCGGGGTCGGCGTGGCGCTCGGGGTCGAGGGTCCCTCACCCGGCGGGATGAAGGG